>JAQUEX010000009.1:35599-37838 GCA_028684935.1 Kiritimatiellia bacterium
CTGTAAGGCTGTGAGGTGGTAAGGCTGTAAGGCTGTGAGACTGTAAGGTTGTGAGGAGTAAGGCTACAAGGCCCTGACAGCCTCACAGCCTTAACACCTTACAGCCTTTTGAAAGGTTTGAAGGCGTAACCGGCCCAGGTGATGCCTTTGTGGTTTGAGAATTCCAGGGTGTTAAGACGGACGGCGTGCACCAGGATGCTGAGGCCCGCCATCGCGAAGTTGAGTCCGTGCCCGACCAGCAGGATCAGGATCATCGGTACGATCTTGGCCCACAACGGCAGCCCCAGGTTGATCGCCATGTCGTTGAAATTTTCAGCGACCTTGACGGATGCCAGTCCCACGGCGAAGAGGCGCACGTAGGAGATGATATCCCCGAGCGCACTCACAATATTGAGCGGCAGCATGCCGAGTTCAATGCCGTTTGTCTTCAGCTCGTCGCGCTTCAGCGTGAAGAGGAAGATCAGGAGCACCGAGACGGCGAAGAGTGGATAAACAAAGGCCGGCGCCTTAAAGATTCCGACGATGCCGCACGACATGCAGTACATGAAGACCACCACGCCGACCCACCCGATCTGCGCCAGCGCCTTGGTGTCCGGAAACAGTGCGGCGGCGTTCCAGAGACGCGCCAGTGAGAGATGAATCACTCCCAGCGTGAAGCAGAACAGCATCATGTTGTTGATGCCGTTCTCGGGGTGGTTCAGCCAGCGGCTGGCTGCGTTGTCTGCAAATCCGGGGTGCGCGCCGAACCAGGTGTTGGAGAGGGCTCCCCACATGATGGTGGCCGCCGCGAAGCAGGTCAGCAGCACGAATGGCGCGCGCGGCGCGGTTGGCAGCTTGCGGCGCGCGTAAAAAGTCAGCGCTAGAATCAACGCGCCGTAACCGCCGTCACCCACCAGCATGGCGAAGAAGATGCTGAAAAAGCAGAAGAAGGGGACGCTGATGTCGGTCTCCGTGTAGGCCGGCGAGATGCCGAGCCCTTCGAAGAGCGCCAGCACCGGGCGGAAGAGGCGCGGCGGCCGCAGCAGTGTGGGCGGCGTCTCGCCCGCCGCCGGATCACGCGCCAGCAGGCCCCATGCGTTTTCGCGCGCGGTCTCGCGCAGCTCGGCCTCTTGGTCGGCCGGCAGCCAGCCGGTGATCCAGACCACCGCGCCGGCGGATTGCATCGCGGCGGCTGCTGTGGCGAACAGGCTCAGCTCGCTCAGGCGGTCGGTTTCGGCCTGCACGCTGCCCGCATGACGGGCGGCGTGGCACAGGCGCTCGGTGATCTGGCCGATCCGCGCGCGGGCCGCTTCGTGCTGCTCGCGCAGCAGGTCGAGCGGGGTTTCCGGCAGCGCTGCGGGCACACAACCTTCGGGCAGGTCGCCCGGTCCGATCATCACGCCCCAGACGGTGTGGGCGTCGGCGCTGAGCGTGTGGATCATGGCGCCTTCGCCCGGCGTCAGCACGGCGGCGGCCGGCGCACTGAACAGGCGCACCGTCACGCCTTGTGCGGCGAGCCGCGCGGGCAGAGCGGTATCGAAGGTGCCAAACGGCGTGACACGCGCGATCTCGCGCACGAGCCGCTCGGCCTCGTTTGCCAGCGCCTGGCGCAGGTCGGCCAACTGGCAGATGGCTGCGATGTGCGCCTCGGCATCTCCCGCGATCTCAGGCAGAGGGGCAGACAAGGGATGGGCGCTGCCGCCTTCGTGGCCGTGGGCCTTGTGCGGGCCGGAGACGGTCGGGATGACAGGCTTGCCGGCCAGCGCGTCCTTCAAAATCTGCTGCGCGTGGCGCGCGGTCGCCAGCCGGTTCTGCGCGTGGCGGCAGGCGTCGGAATCGGCCGCGCCGCCCAGTTCAAGATGCACCGCGCCCAGCTCGCGCAGACGCTCCAGTGTAGCCTCGCGTTCGGCGGCCACGCAGAGCAGGGTCATGTGTTTCATCGGAACGATCATGCCGCATCCTCCTCTTGGGGCTGGCCGGTACGTCCTTTGGCGATCTTGCCGCGGGTGACCGAGGCGGTCTGCTCGTCGCCGATCGCGATGCGGATGATCCGGATGTTCTCTTTGCACTCCGGGATCTTGACCTTTTCGAACAGGTTCACGCGTTGCGACGTGGTGTTCAATTCGCGGATGACCAGTTCGCGCTGGCGTTCGAGCACGAGCCGCTCGGCCTTGAGCGACAGGATGGAGGTCAGAGTCTCGGCCGCATTGTCGTGCCAGGCCGGCGAGTCAAAGAGGTCGAGCGGCGCGCGCGTGACCTC
>JAQUEX010000123.1 GCA_028684935.1 Kiritimatiellia bacterium
CGCGCGTGTGAACGGCCAGCGCAACACCTGAAGTTTTGAAAACGGCCAAGCGGTGAAGGTCACGTCCTTCACGTGCTGAGCGGGAAGGAGACAACATGTCTTATTTGCGGGGGCCGAACGCGATACGCAGCAGCAGCCACAGCCCGGAGAATACCGGAATCGCGACCCACCAGGCCAAAGCTTTCTGAATCGCGTTTTCAGGTGCCACGCGCAGCGCAAGCACCAGCGACCCGCCGCACTCATTCTGCAAGGCGCGGGTGAAGTGGCGGACGCGGCCGTGCTCGGGCATGGCGATGTTGATCGCCGCACCCTGCCCCGCAGCCGCAGCCTGCTGCTCGACGATCTTGCTCGCGACCCGGTCCAGCGAGGCACGGTCTTGCGCGGTCAGTTGCTCCTCCACCCGCGTCGCGAACTCGCGGCTGAAGTTGCCTCCGTTATACCCCGCCTGTGTCTGAGGTGCGCGCTCATCAAAAATGTTGTTGTCCATGCGCAGCGCCTCACGTCGGTTGACCAAACCGATCTTGACCTGCTCCTGCACCACGTTGCGGAACTGCACGCGGGCGTCTTCGTTTAGCGTCTGCTCGGCCTGCGAGAGCTTCACGGCCTGCTGCAACGTCTTCTGCGCCATCATGCGGTCGCCTTTGTCCAACAGGGCGCCGACATTCCCGAGGCTGCGCTTGGCCTCGCTCAGGCTCTTCCACCCCTGTTCTTTGTTGAAATTCATGTATTCGGCGCGCCCGAAGGTCTTCACCCTCTCCACGCCGCCGGAGGCCAGGTGAAATGCGTCCGCGTCATCGAAGTCCGTGTTCGCCAGCCGGTATCGGGCGCCGGGCGGCACGAAGAGCGTCCAGCTCACATCCTGCAGCGGAAGCTCGGGCAGGCGCGGCGCGGCCACTTCGATCACCCCGGCAGGCGCACCGGACAGGCCGTCGGCGTAGACCAGCGTGATCGTCGTGGCCTGTTCGGTGGCCAACAGTTCGAGCGGCACGTTCAAATTCCCGTCGCTGTCGCGGGCAACCGCGACTTCTGTGCCGTTGACCTGCGCCGCCCACAGCTCGCCGCTCTTCGGCAGCCCGACCTTCAAGAAGCGCAGCCGCCCCGTCCGCAGTTGGATGATTGCCTGCGTCAGCATCTTGCCGCTCGCCGAAAGGACCGTTGTCAGTCGGGCGTTCTCGACGCCGGCGGGAAGCACGCGGGCCGCCTCATGACGGGTCACGGATAAATCGAGCGTGTAGTCCGGCTGCAGCACACGGTAGCAGCGGATCGCGCCCGAGAGATCGCCCGCGCCAAACCTGTCCGGGAGGCTGCGCGCGTCCTCCGGCCGCAGGCCCGTGACCTCGCCGCGGGGCTCGACCTGAACCCGCCCGCCGCCGGTGATGGCAAGCCACGCGGTCTGGCGCGCCACGTCGGGCGTCCCGAACGGGCGGATCACCACGCCGCCTGCCGCCGGGTCATAGGGCTCCTGATAGAGCGCCGTGAACGCATAGCTGTCCTCGACCTTCCCGTGAAGCTCGATGACCCACACCCGCGTCCCGTCCGGCGCGGCGGACGCCTCGGGCCGGACGCGCGCGATGCTTTTTCCGGAGACCGTCAGCGTCGCGTCTTTGACCGGCACGGCCACGCGGAAGACCTTCACGCCTGCGTTCTCGATCTTGTAACGGGCGTACACACGGTGTTGCAGCATCCCTTCCATCAGGTCGACGCGGTGGAGCAACTCCGGTTTCAGCACCGGCTGCATGACCAGCGTCTTCAGCTCAACGGACCACGCCGGCCGCAAGATGTCAAAGACGACGGTGCCCGCGCTCGTGCGGATCTCATCGTCGCGGACGACCGACACGCCCTGCTGCGACTCGAGCGTCAGCCGCACGCCACGCTCCGCCGACACAGCCATGCGCCCCGTGTGCCGCAGTGCGCCATGAACGGTGACGCGCGGCACCGCGATCTTCTCTTCGATCCCGCGCTGTTGGCGCGCCAGCACGAGGTTCAGCGTCGTGCTGCCCAGCAGCCGAGAAGTCAAAAAGACGTCAACGGCCCCGCCCCCCTTGCGCGAATCATCCCAGTGGCTGACTCCGCTCCCGGTAAGCGTTTCGATCTCATACCCTTGCGGAGGGTCGATCCGAAACGCGAAGACGCCTGCCTTGGCGACAGCAATCTCCAACTTGGCACCCAAAACATAACGCTCGTCCCCGATGCTGAAGGAGGATCTCTCCTGCACACGGATTTCTGGCAGCACCGCCTCCGCGCGCAAAGACACCTTCACCGCGGCGGCCTCGTCGTACCGGTACGCGCGGCGCACCGGCTCCTCTTTGTTCTGCGCGGCCTGCGCTTCGGGGCAGGGAAAGTCGGAGACATTGATCGCTGTGACGCCAGCCTCTTTCTCGGACTTCATCAGAACCGTTTCGGCGGCGGACACCGCAAAGTAGCCCCGCTGCCGCTGCACGCCTTCGGCCGACAGCACACCCAGCTCTGCCGTGTACGGCAGACCGCCGCAGGCGCACTGAAGGCCGACCGTCAATGTAACGGCCCCGACCTGCGGCTTTTCGAAAACCGCCGTCAACAGCCGCGACACCGGCTCAAGGCTCCACGTCGCGAGGCCCTGCGCCGTCACCGAGACCACGACCATGCCGGCAGGCACTTTCAGTCGCAGTTCACGAACCTCGCCTTGCGCCACCGTGTACACGGCCCACGCCTTGACATCTACCACGCCGGAGCGCAAGAACGCCAGCGTCGACACATCGCAATAGACGACGGCAGCCTCTTTCCGGGAGTCGCGGACGCGCGGGCGGAAGGACACGCCGAACCGGCGCGTCCCCGTCGTCAGCACGCCTGTGACACGGCTCTTCCCGCCCTCCGGCGCACTGGTGAACTGGGCGATGTTGATGCCCGACACATCCAGCTCAGCCGACGGCAACAGGATCTCCACCTGGCTCTTGAGCCCTCCAAGGCTGGCCCACGTGAAACCTGTCGGCCCGGCCGCATTCTCCTGCACTGTCTCGCGCGTCTCATAGCTCAGCACGTACGAACCCGGCCGATCCACCTTGAGGACCGCCCCCGCGCCGTCAACCGCCACCCGGGCCAGCCGGTGATCCGCGAAGGACACGAGCGCGGGCTGGGTCGCGTCGTCCGATTTCAAAAACCGGAAAACTCCGCTCCGCTCCGCCTCAAAGTCGATCACCCGTTTCACCGCCGCCACATAAAAACCGCTTTCGTTCCGCGCCGAAATTTCGACGGCAGTGCGCTCCGAACGGATCCGCATGCCGCTTGCACCGTTCGCGAACTCGCACGCCGCCTCAGGCGCGACGGAAACCGCCTTTTGCGCACTCTCCTGAACATTCGTTTGCCCGTGCGTGATCACGGCTACGACAGCGATCGCAGCCGCTGCGACAAACAGAACTCCCGGACGCGCAAACCCGGCATCCCCCGAAGGCGGCGCTTCAACCACAAGCGGAAGTTCGCCGTCAACCGTCTCGCGAATTCTCTGCCGTCCATTTCTGCGCGACCGGCGCACGACGCGGCCAATCCCGACGATCACGGCCAGAACAGGCAGAACCAGCGCCGCCAGGCGTGCCGCGAGCCATCCGCATTCGGTCTGCGCGGCCGCCATGCCCAGGCTCGTCAAAGCCAGCGCCACCCATACTTTCTTGCGAAGGAACAACGACATTAACAGGAGGCCAAACCCCAAGGCTGTGCCGCAGACGATCACGCCCAGCGACCCGCCGGACAGCCACGCCGGGATCAGCGTGACCGTCAATTGCAAGGGCGCCTCGCCCGCCAGATTGGCTGTGCGGTAAAAACGGCGCGAGCGCGCGGTTTCCCGGTTGTACACGGGAAGCCGCCACGCCGTCTTGACGAAATCGGGCGTCAAATTCCCCTCCGCTCGGCTGATGCCGACTTTGTCACCAGCCTCCACCACCCAACTCGCAAACGTGACGGGCGCCTCAGCCAGCACCGGCGCTTCAAGCTTGGCTGTGCGTGAGCCCTTCGCCCCCTTGAGGGCATACGTGACTTCGATGGTCACGGCGCAGTTCGGGTCCCGCGGACGCTCGACCGGCACCAGCAGGCGGCCATCGGCCTGCTGTGCCGAAAGCTCGCGCCCCGCGCCGTTGTCGTCGGGCATCTGCCGAACCGACCAGAGGACCGCGTCGGCAGGCAGTTTGAGCGAAAGGTATTGGCGCACCGCATTTTTCAGCGAGTACACCGCTTTCGTCACGCTTTCGCCGTTGCGGGCGATCTTTGTCGAGAGGGCCAGATAGTCCGCGACTTGACCGATCAGCCCCTCCGTCGCGTAAGGCGTCACCTTCAGGGTCGCCGCATGCGGCTGCCGCACATACTTGTACGCGCCGATGATGGGAGCCGTCACCGTCGCGGCATAGCCCGGAGGAATCTCATCCCGCCCGATCCTGATCAGCGTCTGCGGCATGTTGCCGCCCTCTTCCAGCTTCAGGCTCGCGCCCGTCGCGACCGCGACAAACCCCATCTCGCTTTCCGTCTCGATCATCTCGATCTCGCCGATCTGCAAATCCCCGCCCCGGTAATTCAGTGGTCGGTCATATGTGATGAGCAGGGTGTAGTCCCCGATCACCCGGCTCATGAGCCGGACCGTGCACACGTCGCTCTCGCGCTTCCACGTGTCGATGTTCGCGCCCGTAACGTCAAACGCCGCGATGCTCGCCGGAACGCGGAACGCCAGGCTCTGCACGGGTGCACCGCTGATATGGCACGTCACCGCCGTCGACACATAGACCACGCCCTCGCCAAGTGAAATCAGGTGGAAGAGCTCCGCGTGGATCGACGCCTTGGCGCGCTCGATCGCAAGCGCCAGGCTCCACCCCGGCTCTCTGAACCGGTAGGCCAACTGAGCCCCCTCCGTACGCAGCGGAGTCGAGGCCGTGTGGACTTCGGTCAGCCCTTGTGCCGTCTTTGCGGCAAGCCGGATACCGCGCGTGGCCGCAGCCACCACGTATCCGCGCTGAGCTTTCGCATCGGGCACGGTGAACGACGGTACGGCGAACGATTCGCTTCCGGCGCCGAGGGACCGCTCCAGGCGCAGCGTCATGACGACACAACCTTCAGCGGGCTTTCGGAACGGCACCACCAGCTCGCGCCCGCCCGCGACCGTCCGGATGTCCACGTCGTTCTCCGCCACCTGCGCACCCGTCACGGCGGCCACGGTCCAGGAGGCGTCCGCGTCCGTGGCCAGCCGTACTTCCCGGAGCGGCGCGTCGCGAACATCCAGTTGGACGTTCGCCTCGACCGTCAGCGCTCCGTCATCCACGTTGCAGAGCACGCCGATATCCGAGGTCAGCGCAGTGACGATGTCCTCCGCCTTGAGCGTCAGCGAATACGGCATGGCCGCGTATTGATAGGTGTACACGCTCCGCGCCGGCAAGCTCCCGAACGTCTGCCGGGAGAAAAGGCCCGGGTCGATTTGAGTCAGCCCCGCCAGCGACGCGACTTGAAGGCGCACAGCGCTGTCAGTCCCCAGCAGCATCGTACCCGCAGACCGGATCACCCCTTGCGGCACCGGAGACTCCAGCTTGAACTCGCAGGGAAAGGCGGGGATCGTACACTCGTACTCAACCGTTAACGGATAGGTTTCGCGTTGCGGCCGCCCTAGTGCGATCTGCAGCCTCGGTCTCGCAGGATCGCTCTTGTCCATACGCCACTCGCGCAGGTCCGCACCCGTCACCTGAATGACATTCACGCCGGGCATGTCGATGGTCATCGAGGTCAGCTCACCCTGCGCGACGCGGTAGGATAACACGGTCCGCATGCGGACCGTGCCAGGAGAGACGGCCACCAATGTGGCCGCCTCGCATGATGCGATCAGCTCCGCCTCCAGCTTGCGGACCGCCGTCTTCCAGGACAGCGAGACCTCCGGAGAGAAACCCAGGTATCCGGACACGCGGTCAGAGCCGTCTGCCGCCTTCTCACGCACCACATCTTTCGCGCACGGCATCACCACATCGAGTCCTTCGCGGTCACACGCGATCGAGAGCCGGCGCGTAGATGTGACGGGCACTGAAAAGCTCACGCTCTGCTTGTCGCCCTCCGTCCGCTGCAGAAGCGCGAATTTGACCCGTACATCGCCCGCTGCTTTCCGGTGCCAGAAATCGCCCTTGAAGACAAGTCTGTGCTTCAGGCCTTCGGGATCAAGCGAGACTCCCGCAGGCAGGTCACACTCAAGGACAGCGACGTTCCCTTCCAGCACAGAGAGCGGAGCGCCCGCTGCCAAGTCCTTCACCGCGAACCGCATCTCCATCGTCAGATGTTCGCCTGCGATCCTGCCCTCCAATGCCATTGGACCTATCTCTTGCGCGTCACCCGCCACGCGAATCAATAGCGTCAACAGCGCGATCAAATATCGTTTCATACGGTCTCCTATTTGTGTTTCGCCGACATGATGGTGATCAGTTCCAACAGCTCTTTGACGCGCGTGTCGAGGTGCAGCTCCAACACCGCAGGCCGCAAGTAATTCGCGACGGCCTGATAAGATCCGCCCGCCGCGTGGGGGCTGCCACGCAGCAGCTCCGCGAACTCGGCCGCGCAGGCCGCGACCTTGAACTGCGGATCCGCGGCGCGGGCTGGCTTCAGCACGGCATCCGAAACCAGCTCCGACTGGATCTCTTCAACCTTGCCGGAATCGGTGCGCTGATATCGGATGCGTACCGTCCCGAGCCGCATGCCGGGCGACACCTCGGGAACCAGCTCGAGCTCGTAGAGCGCCGTCACGGATTGTCCCGAGCCGACTTCGCCGGCATCGACGGCGTCATCGCGGAATTGCTCCTTGCGGAGCGCCCGGTTCTCATAGCCGAGCTGCCGGTAACGCCTCACCACGGCAGGGTTCCACTCGACTTGGATTTTCGCATCCTTGGCGATGGTGTTCAGGGTTGCCGCCAGGTCATCGACGAACGCGGAGCGGACCGCCGCCTCAGAGTCCAAGAAGCGGTAAACGCCGTCGCCCTTGTTGGCCAGATCTTCGAGCATGCGGTCGTTATAGGTGCCGGTGCCGACGCCGAAAACGGAGCAGGTGATCCCTTGCCTGCGGAAGGCGTCAACCTTGCCGAGAATCTCCTGCGCGCTGTCCGCGCCGAGGTTCGCCACGCCGTCCGAGATCAGGATCACGCGGTTCTCCGCGCCCGGCATGAAGCTGCGGGCCGCCATCTCGTAGGCCTGCCGCAAGCCCTCTTCAAGGTTGGTCGAGCCGTTGCACTGCAACCGCTCGAACGCCTCGGCGATCCTGGCCTTTTCAGTGGCGGCGACGGTCTCGAGGACCACTTGGGCATGATCGCTGTACGCGATCAACTGGATGCGGTCACGCTCCGACAGATTCGCCGCCAGCAACCGGAGCGCCCCACGCGCCAAGCCGATGCGGTCAGGCTGCGACATCGAGCCCGACACGTCGATGACGAACGTCAGCATGGCCGGCCGCTGCTCTTCCCGCCCAAGACGGCGCCCTTTCACCCCGATGCGCAAAAGGTGGCAGCCGGCCCCGAATGGCGACTGCGCCCCGTCCTGATAAACCCGGAACACCGTCTGCTCCGGCGCGGCGTCGCCGTAATCGAACGCGTTGACGATCTCCTCGGTTCGCACGACTTCCGGCTCTGGAACCGCACCGGACCGCAGGGCCTGCCGCGTCAAGGTGTAGCTCGCGGTGTCCACGTCGATCGCGAACGTTGAGAACGGCTCGGCCACTGTGACGATGAACGGATTCACCGACGCCCCGCGCGAAGGCCGCTCGAGGTCTCGCGCTAACGCGAACTTTTCACCCGCGACAACCGCAGCCGGCATATCGGCCGCCTCCGGTTCCAGCCTGCTGCTCGCCGCCTCCGGTCTTTTGGCTGCGTCCGGACTCGCAGCGCCCGCCTTGTCTTGCACGACCAACCGGCCGTTGAAAGCCTCTCCTTTGGCCTTGTGCAGCTCCTGCGCCACGGTGTCACTCCGGCTCCCCCCCAGCGACGCCACAGCCGCGCCGGCGACGAGCTCTTTCCCCAAGGTCTCGGAACGGGACGGCGAAAGCGTCCCACGCGTGGTGACGGGCTCATTTTCCCGGAGCCCAACCGGCGCGCGCTCCTGTCCTTTTTTGCGGTAGAAATGCGCGGTCGTCGCTGCGGGCTTGCCAGCGACCGGCACCTTTGCTGCAGCAGAAGCTGGGGCTGGGGCTGCTGCCGGCGCAGGGGGTGGCTCCGAAGGCTTAAGCCAACTGACCGCTTGCTGCTCGGAAAGAGTTGCTGCCGCCACCTGATTATGGACGCCAAGAGGTGCGTTGATGTCCGCCGACCCGTCCATGGCCTTTGACGCGGTTTTCGCACGGCGGGCCGCAACTCTTTTCGCCGCTTTGGACGAATTTGAGCCCGCGGGGAACAGCGAGGCCGACAAAATGCCCAAGATCCCCACAACGACGACGATCTCGGCGGCAAGCTGTGCCAGCCGGCGGTGGTGCCCGACGAACCAGTTCTCTTTCTGCGGACGCACCTCTAACAGCGCGCGCCTGCGGGCGTCATCGAAGCGCATCTCCGACTCTTCCGCCGGCGCCAGCGTTTCACGCATCAGCTCGACGGTCGCGCGGAGTTCCGCCGCCGTCTTTCCGCATTCGGCGCACGTCGCGAGATGCGCCGTCACCTCGGCCGCATCCGGCTCGGACAACTCGCCCAGCAGATAGGCGGTCAACAGTGATGTTTTCGAGCAAGGGTTCATCGCGCGCCTCCTTCCATCTTGCGCACTTCACCGGAAAGCCGGATGACCGCCGCATGCAACAGAGCGCCGACGCACCCCGTCGTCTGGCCCGTCACCGCGCCGATCTCCTCATAGCTCATCCCCTGCTGCAGGCGGAGCAGGACCACCTGCCGCTGAGCAGGCGTGAGGACCCCGAGGCATTTCGTAACGACCGCCGCGCGCTCGTCCGGCCAGGGGTCCTCGTACAGGCCTCCTCCCGTCTCGGCCATGACCAGCGCCACATGGCCATCCTGGTGGCGCCGGCGTCGCTCCTCGGTCCGGATGAGATCCACGGCCTCGTTATGCACGACGCGGAAGAGCCAGTTTTTCAGGCGCTCATCCGGGCACATGCCCGGCTGCCACTGCCGGAACAATTTGACCATCGCATTCTGCACGGCGTCTTGCGCCAGCGTAGCGTTGTTCAGCAGCCGCGCGGCATAGCGCAGCAGAGGCGTCTGAAAGTGATCTATGACCGCCTCCATTCCGGCCTGCCTGCGCGCCGCACGCGCCTCGGGCTCTTCATTCGGGTCTTTCATATCACCGCGGATCCCCGTCTTTCCGATCTGTTTCAACCCTAATACGTTTGCCACCTTAGGTTTCTTTACGGGTCATCCAAATAATTATTGAACCGCATTTTTCATAAGTACCACATTGTGCCGCCGTTGTCTTCTCTCATTTGAATCCGACAGCGGCGCATGGCAGTTCTGTTGGGGTCCGTGATTCGTAATCGTAATCTTGCTCGTAATCATAATCTTGAATGTGGCACGCACGAGCTATTACACTGTCATCATGAACGGGCTATTCGACCATGAGAAGT
>JAQUEX010000124.1 GCA_028684935.1 Kiritimatiellia bacterium
GGGCCGGCCGGCGTGTCGGCGCGTTCGACGCGCTGCGTGCGGTTCTGGCCGCCGATCCAGGTCAGCGCCCACCCGCCGGGTTGCGGCGCGAGGGCGGTGACCGCCAGACGCGAGAGGGCGTTGGTGGGGTCGGTGTCCGCGCGCCACTCGGCCCAGGCCGCCATGCCGTCCTGATCGCTGTCGGTCGCGGCGGCGGCGTCGAAATCGCCGCTCCAGCCATACTGCGCCAGCCAATATTCCGGGACGCCGTGCGTCGGGGTCAGATTGGGGGCGAACGCGGCGGAGACCGTGCGCGGCGCGTTGATGAGGGCGGTCAGGCGCGGGCCGTCGGCCGTGGCGTCGGCGAGGTTGCCGGACCATGCGTCGAAGTGGTAGTACGCGGCGGGGTAGGCGGTCACGCAGGCGGTCGAACCGATCACGTGCCAGCTCTCGGCCGGGGCGACCGTGCCGCCGGGGCCGGCGTTCGCGGTCAGGCGGAAGGCGTACGTCCAGCGCCACGTCAGGGTCGCATGGTTGGTGATCGCGAAACTCATCTGCGGCGGGACGCCGTTGGAGGGGGTGTGGCCGGTCAGCTCCCAGCGCGCGCACTGGAGGCGCACCGTCTCTTCCAGCGGTTCGGCCGGGTCGACCGACGCGGTGACGACGGTGCCGTGCGGGAAAGTGTAGGTGCCGGCCGCCGGAGAGGCGGTGCTGTAGGCCGAGGCCACGGTGAGGGTCCAGATTTTGGGCGTGAACCAAGCGTCCACAACGTGATCCTGCGTGACATCGCTGAAGGTCAGGATGCGGGTCTCCGACGAATAGTCGTACACGCCGGGCTGCGGCACGCCGTTGAGCAGGAGGCTGTAGAGGTAGTTTCCCGGATCGGCAGTGAGGGTGACGGTGGCGCTGGCGGTGCGGAAAAGGAAGGTGCGGTCGGCCGTGGCCGTGCCGGGCCCGTGCGCGGTCAGGTGGAGCCGGTGGCCGCGTCGCACCGTGAGCGGGATCAAAGGGGCCGACGTGGGGTCGTTGCTTTCGAACCGGATGCAGGCGACGGCCTCTTCGTGGTAGGCCAGGCCGGCGGGGTCGAGCGTCAATCCGAACGGCGCGGACCAGGTGTCAGGCAGGGTTCCGCCCCAGGTGCCGGCGCCGATCAGCCAGGCGGGCGCGGGCGTGTCGCAGGCGAAGGGCGTGACGTTGGCGATGTACCAGCCCTCGTCGACCACATAGAGATCGGAGCCGAATTCAAACCGCACGATCACGCTCTGGCCGGCGTAGGCGGCGAGGTCGAGCAGGACCGTTTCCCAGCCTTGGCCGTCGCCCGCCAGGCAGGGGTGGTCGGCCGCGAAGGGTGAGTCGGGGTTGTCGGTGATCTGGAAGGGGTACCCGCCGACAGGCTCGATCAGGGAGAAGGTCGCGCCGCCGTCGGTCGAGAGGCGCAGCACCGCGCCGTCCCAATAATGTGTGCCGGTGTCGAATTCCGTGCGGATCCACTGCCGGAAAAGCAGGCCGCCGCCGCTGCCGACCGTGAACGGCGGGGTGTCGAGCCAAGCGTGGCAAGCGTTGGGATAGGTGCGCGCGGAGGGATCGCCGCAGTACCAGACGGCGTCGCCGTTCCAGGTGCGGTTGGTCGTGACGCCCCAGATATCATACACGCCGCTGTGCGTCCAGCCGCTGGTGACGGAGAAGGGCGCGGCGGCGATGGCCAGGCGGGCGGTCCAGACCAGGTCGGGGCCCGCCAGATTGGCGACAGACAGGGTTAGATTGGTGGGCGTCTCCGACAACTCAAAGAGGTCAAAGCCGTCCGGCGAGACCGAGAGCCAGGGATCCGGATAATCACCGATCACACTGTACACGGGAGTGACCGAGGCGTACTCCGGGAAATAGTAACCGATCAGATCGGCGGCATACACGGCGTAATCGACCCGCCGGGCGCCGTGCGAGGGCGGCGCCAGCTCAGCCTGGAAGGTGTCGATGTCGACCCAGGGCATGGGCGTAAAGGTCCAGCCGGTGTCGCCGTCCTCGCGCCAGACCAGGTAGACCTCCTCGACGTTCATGTTGTCCGTCACGGTGGCCGTCACTGTCCAGGGAGCGCGCGCGGTCTGGAACGGGGCGAGCGGCGTGAACGCGATCTGCGGCGGTACGGGGAGGCTCAACGGGTCGTTCGGGTCGGTGTTGTCCAGAAACTCCTCGAGGTTCGTCCAGGTGTCGTTGTCCGGGTCGTCGGACGCGGCGTGGGTGCTGTTGGTGGCGAGCCCGAAATAGCGCAGCTCCCACCAGTCGCTCAGGCCGTCGCCATCGGTGTCCAGCCAGTACGGCAGGTAGTCGCCTTGGGCCACGCGCGGCGCGTGCATCGGGATGCCGGTGGCGGGGTTCGGCGAGGTGGAGGCGGCGTCCGGCCAGCGGGCGCCGTCGACGCTCCAACCGCAGAACGCGTAGGGTGTGTCGCCGACGAACCCGAGTTCCAGCGCGGTCTCGGTGGTCGCGTTGCTGCCGGCGAGGTGCCAGGTCACGGTCTCGCCGAAGATCTGGCCGGTGTCCGCCAGACGGTAGCGGCAGGTCAGGGCATACTCGGTGGCCCACTGCCAGGTGAGGGTGCTGGGCTGGCTGATCGCGAGCGCGACCGAGGTTCCCGTGCCGTGCTCGGGCACGTCGCCGCTGCCGGTCCAGCCGTCGCAGAAGCGGCGGCTGCCGGCGGCCACCGGCACGGTCGCCGGCGCCGACGCGGTGAAGGCGACCGAGGCGATCACGGTGTTGGTGCCGTAGGGCGGCGTTACCGCGCCGTATCGGTCCGGCGCGCCCTCGACGATCAGGTCGACCGCATTGTCCACGTAGAACGCAAAGGTCTCGCCCGGCGCCTGCTTCGGCAGGTACACGGTTTCATTGGTGTGGTCGGCGCGCAGATAGTAGTGGACATGCGTCGCGGGCGGCATGGCCGGGATCTCGGCACGGTAGACAGCGTTGCTCAGCCAGACGGCCGGGGCTTGCTGCCAGGTGCCGGTCGGCGCGCTGTCGGTGCCGGCGGCCCAGAAGAGCACGGCTCCGCCGGGGGGCAGCGGGTTCACGGTCTGGATTTGGAAAAAGATCGGATAGGGAGCGAAGCCTGCCGTCTGCGGCGGCAGCGACGTGTGGACGATCACCGGAACGGCCTCGATCGCGCCGCGCACATAGAGGCCGGCCGCGCCACCGGCGTAGGGGACGGACGCGCCGATCACCTGAATCCGGTAGACGCCGGCCTGGGCGGCGGGCACGCGCACGGTCTCGACCGTGTTGAGGCTGTCGCGCGCGCTGCCGCCGTTGGGATAAAGCGGGGTGCCATTCGGGGCGGTCACCAGCAGGTCCAGGTCGTTGACGCGCGTGATGCCCGCGCCTGCGGTGGCCGGGTAGTCCATCCAGCACAGGGCGATGTCGAGCGGCATGCCGGCGGCCGTCACGGTCACGTCGAAGGCGTTGGTGGTGCCGCCCGCCGGCCCGATGCGGTCAAACAGGCGCACCATCCGTCCCTCGGGATGCACGGTGCCGGCGACATCCGGCTGGCCCCAGCCTTCGACCGCGTTGGGTGAGGCGAAGGGGATCTCCTGGGTGCTGTTGGTGCTGCCGTACTGGCCGGGGGCGAGCGTGCGCGCGCCGCCCACGACCATGGCTTTGAGCAGCGCGGCCGAGGGGTTGGTGATCGCGGCGCGTTCTGTGGCGTACTGGCGCAGCAGCGCCGCCGCGCCGGCGGCGAGGGGGGTCGCCATGCTGGTGCCGCCGCCGAAACAGTAGCGGCTGTTCGGCGCGTAGAAGGTCCAGACGTTCCCGCCGACCGAGGACTTGGTGGAGATCACATCGGTCCCCGGGGCCACGACATCCGGCTTGATGCGGCCGTCGTCGGTGGGGCCGCGGCTGGAGAAGGCGGCCATACCCTGACGGTACACCGGCGCGAGGGTGGCACTGTAGGAGATCAGGTCGGTCTTGAGCGGCGCGGCGGGATAACGCGTTGGCCAAGCGCTGCCCCACGAATAGGAGGAGTAGCCGCCGCTGCCGGCCGGACGGTCGTTTTCGGTCGCGCCGACGGTCAGCACATTCTTGGCTGCGGCGGGCGAGCCGATGGCGTCGCTGTCGACCTTGCCGTCGGCGTTGCTATCGCGTCCGTCGTTGCCGGAGGCGAAGACCGCCAGGTGGTCGGGATGGTCCCAGGCGAAGAGGTCGGTGGCGCGGCAGTCGTTGTCGTAGAGGCCGTAGGTACTGGAACCCCAGCTATCGGAGTGGATGCAGGCGCCCAGCGCATGGCTCTCGGCGTAGAGTTCATACAGATCCGCCGGCAGGCCCGAGAACGAGCCGTAGTCGTTGACGACCGACTGATGCACCAGCTCCGCTTCATAGGCGACGCCGCGGAACTGGCCAGCGCTCGCGGCGCCGTTGCCGAGGATTGAGCCGGCGGTGTGGGTGCCGTGTCCGTCGGGGTCCGAGGGGTCGCCGGGGCGGCCGCGCGCGATCAGAGCGCGGATGCGGCCTTGGAAATCGGGGTGCATCGTGGCCGGGCTGCCGGTGTCGAGCCCGGTGTCGGCGTGACCGACCACCTGCCCCTTGCCGGTGAGGCCCCAGGTGTTCCATGCAGCGATCGCATTGAGATGCGCGGCGACTGCGGCCTTGTCGTTGCGGCGCTGGACCTCGGGCCGCTCCTCAATCCACTGCACCTCGCCGCGAGCGGCGAGGTCGGCGACCGCGCCGAGCGGCAGGACGGCCTGCACGATACCCCAGCGCGTGCCGGCGCTGGCCGCCTCGACCTCGCCGCCCAGCCGCTGCACGACGGCGGCGAGCGGTGCGGCATCCTCTGGGGCCAGGGTCTGGATCGAGACGCGCAGCGCGCGCGTTTTGGGGAACGCGGCGATCAGCGATGCGAGGAAAGGCTGCACCTTGTCGCCGGGCAGAAACTCGGCGGCGTCCTGCACTTGGGCGACCTCCCGCAGGGCGGCGAGCGCGTCCGGGGTCAGCTCCGCGAGGATCGCGTTGTTGGGAAAGAAGCCGCGCACCTGCGCGCCGACCCCGGTCAGCAGCGCGCGCGCGGCGTCGGAGACCGGCGTGTTGAACTGCACGATGAACGGCGTGGTGCCGCGCGGCGTGGGGCTCTGGCGGCCCGAGGCGGCGTCGGGGATCGACCGCTTCTCGGGGCTGACGATCAGGCGGTTGGAGAGCAGGGTCTGGCGCTCGCGCGGCAGGGCGGGGTCCTCGGTGAAGCGCGGTGCGACGAAAGCGCGGCGCAGCGGGTCGAGGGTCGCCTCATCCAGGCGCGCCGGCGCGGCGTCCGGCGCGGCCGGGCTGTTTGTCGCCGCGACGGCCTGCGCCGCGCCCGCCGCGAGCTGCGGCAGGTTGGCAAGCGCCGCGCGCGGGCATGCGGCCACGCGCGCCGGCAAATCGTTGGCGGCATCACCGGGGTTCGCGGCGGGCGCGGCCCGGCGCGGCCACGCGATGAAAATCAGCGCACAGGCGACACACCCGGCCACCACCAACCCGACAACGTTTTTTTTCTTCATGGCTTTGTGGTCGGCATTATACAAGGAGGAAGGAGAAAGGAGGAAGGAAGAATTGCCGAACCCCGAAAGCCTGGGACGCATCCCCGTTTCACAGAGCGTTGGGGTTTCTGGTTCCTGGTTTCAAGTTGAGCGTTACACGTTGAAAGTTGTTCTTCCGCTTCTAGACCGATGTGGTCGTGCAGCCGGTAGGGCGGTCTCGCCGAGACCGCCGCAGAGGCGGGCCGCGATCACGCGTTTCCAGCGAAAAAGATACGCAAGACTGGGGGCGCGGACGGCCCCGTCCGCGGGAAAAGCTGGCAACCGGTTCAACCTTCGGCGTTTCGGGTTGGCGAGAAACGGGCGGGCGTTCATCCCGGTATCGCGTCTCGCGTTCGCGTTCCCTGCGCCTGAGCCGGTCGCCGGTTACGTCAACTCCTGCGTTCGTACCTTACGCTGACCCGGCGCGGGCTCAAGGCTCGTCCGGGATCAGATGCGCCACGGGCTTGCGGGCCTGCTCGCGTTCCGCCCGCAGGGCTTGCAGACGCGGATCGGCGGCCAAGGCCGCAGGATCGAGCGGATGCGCGTCTTTCCACGCCTTGTAAGCGGCGGCGGCCCGGTCGGCCCGAGTCTTCAGCGCGGCCTGCTCATATTTGAAGGCGCGCAGGGCATCGAGCGCTTTGGATTTGCGCGCGCCGGACAGACCGTTCATCTCGCGCTCCATCGCGGCGGCCTTCTCAATGCTCGCCTGATAGGCCTGCTGGGCGTCGCGCGCGGTTTCAAAGTGCGGGTTCTTCGCATACGCGGCCTCTTCCAGCGCGGCCCGGCGCTCGGCCAGGCGTCCGTTCAGGGTGAAGTAGCGCTGAAGCTGAGCGACCAGTTCGGCGTCCACGGTCGCCGGGTCGCCCTCGTAGCCGGCGATATCGGTGCAGTCCAGCAGGAAGGGGCCTTCCGGTTTCGCGCCGCGCCGGAGCATGCAGACCAGCACGTCGTTGCGTGAGGAGGGCTTCACGCCGTTGTAGGTGAAGAGCGTGCCGCCGGCCAGGGTGCCGAGCCGTTTGCCGTCCGGGGCGTAGTAGGGGCTTGCCGACTTGACGAGGCCCCAGCCGGTCCGAGGTCCCAGATACGCGACACGCGGCACCGTTTCGGCCGCCGGCTCTTTTTTCGGGACCGCGACGCCGAGGCCGGTGTTGCCGCTCTGCACGCCCGACGCGGCCGTGTCAGGCCGCCGCGTCAGCGGTTGCACATTCCGTGACGAGCGCCGGACCTGTGCGTCGGCGGCAAGAGCGGCGCCGCACAGCGCCGCAAGTATGACTCTTTTTTTCATAACCGTGTGCGGGCCATTGAACCATATCGGCGTCCACCGTCCAAGTGAAAATCAAGTGCATTGACATGACTAATGTGAAGACGCATATTAAACACAGTCTTGATCGGGTAGGTGCCACATAAAGAGGGAGGCTGAACGTGCGAGCAAGTCATCAATGGGTATGCGGTCTGGTGTGTGTGTGGACCATGGGCGCGGGCGCGCAGACGATCCGCACGGCGGGCGAGCTGTTTGTGCATCTGGATGCGGCGCAGGTGACGGGTGTGGCCGAAGGCGCGCCGGTTCCCGTCTGGCCGAACCTGGGCTCGCTGGATGATTTCGTTCCGGCGGTTGCCGGTCAGGGCGCCACCTACGCGGCGGATGTCGGCGGCGCGGCGGCCCTGCAGTTCAACGGTGCGCCCGGATGCGCGATGGCGCAGGCCGGACACACCGGCAACGCCACCAAGGGCGGCGTGCCTCTGAGCATCCTCGGAACGAATGCCTGGTCGGCAGAGGTCTGGGTCTTCAATCCGGTCGGCACCGGCATCGAGACGCTCCTCACATGGACTTCGCGACGCGATGGCGGGGACCGCCGGATGATGGAGATGCGCTACGGCTCTGACCTCAACAACGCGGTGGAGCACTGGATGCGCAACATGGGCTGGAACATCGGCCTGCCCGCCTACGGCCAGTGGCACCATGTGGCCTGTACCCGCGACGAGGCCTGCGTCAACCGGCTCTATCTCGACGGACGGCTGGTGAACACGCTGGACATGGGCGGCGTCAACATGCTCAACCTCGCCACCAACAACGCGCTGTTCGCGGTCGGCGCGGTGGACACCTGGAACGGCTGGGATTATCCGCTCAGCGGCGCGATCGCGGTGGTGCGCGTGCATGACGGCACGCTCAGCGCCGAAGACGTGCAGCACAACTTCACGGTCGAAGGCGGCCGTTTCGGCGGCCTGTGGCAGGCGGCCGGCGCGGCGGCCTGGAACGAGCCCGCCAACTGGGCGGCCGGCGCGCCGCCCGCGTTCGGACAGCCGGTTTATCTCAACGGGGGCGGCACGGCGGTTTATGACGGCGCGCCCTATGCGGACGGCGTCTACACCGGCATGTGGCATGCGGTCCACGGCGGCATGACGCTCGCCGGCGGACATTTCACCGCGCTGCCGACCTTCGCCAACGCTTACGTGCGCGCCGGCATCGGCGCGGGGAGCGCCTTCGCGCTCGCGCTGGTCGGCGGCACGTTTGATGTCGGCGCGAACACGTTGCGCCTGGGCGAGACCGCGGGCGCGAGCGCCACGCTGACGCTCGGCGCGGGCGGCAAGCTTATCGCGCAGCGTGTGCTGCGCGGTGACGGCAGCGCCGCGCTGGTCGCGGACGGCGGCACGCTCCAGGCGGTGGGCAACGCCACCGATCACATGCAGGGGCTCTCCAGCGCCTCGGTGCAGGACGGGGGACTCACCTTCCACGTGCCTGAGAAGGTTGCCGTCAGCGTCAGTCAGCCGCTGCTCGAAGACGCGGGCAGCCCCGGCGGCGGCCTTGTCAAAGAGGGACCCGGCACGCTCACGCTCGGCGGCGCCAATACGGTCGCCGGCCCGCTCGCGGTCAACGGCGGCGCCCTCAAGCTTGAAGCCAACGCCCTGCCGGCAGGCTACGCCGCTCCGATCACGCTGGCCAACGAGGCCGCCATCGGCTGGAACAAGACCGGCGGCGCCACAGCGCTGGCGGCGCTCTTCACCCCGCAGACGGCCGGCTCGCTCATGCTGTTTGCCGCCAATGCGGCGGACACGATTGACCTCTCGGCGTTGCCCGGTGTGTCGCTGTGCACGGACAGCATTTTCACCTACACCGGCACGCTGACGCCGTACACCAACCTTTACCGCTTCGCGCCGCGCAGCGGTACGCTGTCGTATGAACAGCCGATCATCGATCTGCCCGGTGCGACCGGCCGGATGGAGGTCAGCGGTGCGGCGGGCACGTTCGTGCGGCTCGCGGGCGACAGCGCCTACACCGGCGGCACGCTGCTCGAATCGGGCGGCATCGTGATGGCGCACGCCAACGCCCTCGGCGCTCGCACGCCCGGTACGGCGGACATCGTCTGCCGCAGCGGCACGGTGCTGCGCGTGCAGTGTTCCCTCGAGGACCCGGACTTTTTCGGTCGTGTCGCGGCCGACCCGGAGGTTTCGCTGCAGCTCAGCGGCGCGGGGCTGACCAACGCGCTCGACTTCTCCAGTACGCCGAATCTCTTCACCGGCACCGAGAACACCTCGGTCAAAAGCTACTTCACCGGCACACTCACGCCCTATGGCGACACCTATCTGCTCGGCAACACCGGCATCGATGTCGGCGACGGTGGATACGGCTTTACGATCACCAACCTGACCGACGGCGCGGTAGGCGCGCCGCGCCGCGTGCTGATCCGAGGCGTGGGCGTGGTGGACACCCGCAACAACGCCGCCCACTCCGGCGGCACGCGCGTGGAACGCGGCGGCAAGATCGTGGTCACCGGCGACCGCGGCTTCGGCACCGTGCCGGCGCTCTTCGATCCGTCGAACATCGTGTTCGACAGCGGCGTCTTCCGCACAGAAAATCGATACGTCACGCTGGCGCCGACGCGCGGCATCGCCTTTAACGGCACCTGCCGCATCCATGCCTCCGGC
>JAQUEX010000125.1 GCA_028684935.1 Kiritimatiellia bacterium
TGTTCGGGCGCGACCACAACCCCGCCCTTTACGCAGACAACGGGCTGCTGCAGCAAGGCCTGCTGCAGATCCACCTCGACTTCTGCCTCTCCGCCAGGCCCGGCTGCGACGCCTGCGCCCTCTGCGCCTCGCTCCAGTAACCAGTTGATGTTTAACGCAGAGGCGCGGAGATGCGGAGACGCGGAGACTTTTTTTGGAGTGCGGCGGCCAGCGGTATCCCTCGCTACGCCGCTTTAACCAAAGCCAAGTCACACGCGCCAGAAAACGGCATCCGGCTCACTGATGGCAGGACAAGCAGACGCTTGTCCCTCCCGGTGCAGCACAAAGCGCAAGGACGCCCCTTTTCGCGGAGATTCGCGGGTAGAAAAGGACGCGGCTCCTACGCTCTGCTTCTGTTAGATCGCTCCCACTGCGATCCCGACGGCGTGGCCGTTGAGATCGCATGCGTCTCCGCCGATCGCGCCGAAGGTCAAGCGCTCGCACAGCGTCTCGGCCTTGGCATAATCGGCAAAGGCTTCAATGGCGGCGCGGACCTCGGCGTCGCACGCGACGGTCACGGCAATGCGCTGCGTCACCTCGAAGTCCGCCTCCTTGCGCAGGTTCTGCACGCGGCTCACGAACTCGCGCGCCAAACCCTCCTGCACGAGCGCAGGAGTGAGCGCCGTCTCGATGCCCACGATCGCGTCGCCCTCGGACGCCACCACCATGCCAGCCTTGGGCGTGCGCTGCACCACCACGTCGTCGGCGCTCAGCTCGACGGACTCGCCCGCCGCCTCGATGGCCACCGGCCGGTTCGCGGCCAAGGCCGCCGCCTGCGCCGAGGAGAGGCGCGCGATCACCGCCGCCACCGCTTTCATCTTCGGGCCGAACTTCGGACCCAGCTTGCGGAAATCGGCTTTGACCGACACGTCGGCCATCGCCGTTTCATCGCTGCCGAACGCAACCGTCTTGATGTTGAGTTCGTCCGTGATCAACTCTTCAAACCCTTCCAGCATCGCGCGGATCTCGGGATTGGCCGACACGACGTGGAGCACCGAAAGCGGCTGCCGCACTTTGAGGTCGTTCTCCGTGCGGAGCTGACGGCCGAGCCGCACCACGGTCTGCACCAGCGCCATGCTGCGCTCGAGCGCCGCGTCGCGCGCCGCCGAGTCGGCGGTCGGGAAGTCGCACAGATGAACCGATTCCGGCATCGACGCGCCCTTGATGTTGCGATAGATGGACTCACTGATGAACGGCGTGAAAGGCGCGGCCACTTTGCAGAGCTGCACCAGCACATACCGCAACGTGCGGTAAGCGTGCATCTTGTCGTCGTCGTTCTGAGATTTCCAGAAACGCCGGCGGCTGCGGCGGATGTACCAGTTGGTGAGATCTTCCACAAAACTCACAAAGGGGCGCACCGAGCGCTGCAGGTCATAGTTGTCCATCGCCTCGGTCACATCCTGAACCAGCGTCTCCAGCGAGCTGACGATCCAGCGGTCGAGCACATTCGGACTCGACGGCGTCACCAGCTCCTCGTCGTGAAACCCGTCCACATTGGCGTAGGTCACAAAAAAGCTGTAGGCGTTCCACCAGGGGATCAGCAGGTCGCGCAGGATCTGCTTCACGCCGCCCTCGGAAAAACGCAGGTTTTCCGCGCGCACCACCGGCGAGTAGATCATGTAGAGACGCAGCGCGTCCGCGCCGTAGGCGTCGAGGATGTGCGTGGGGTCCGGGTAGTTTTTCAGGCGCTTGGACATCTTCTTGCCGTCCTCGGCCAGCACCAATCCGTTCACCACCACATTCTTGAACGGCGAACGGTCGAAAAGGCAGGTGCCGAGCACCATCAGCGTGTAGAACCAGCCGCGCGTCTGATCCAAACCTTCCGCGATGAAGTCCGCCGGGAAGAATTTGGAGACATCCCGTTCTCCAATTCCTCCCTCCTCCTTCTTCCCTTCTCCCTCCTCCTTACTCCTTACTCCCTCCTCCTTAACTCCTAACTCCTCACTCCTAACTCCTAACTTCCCGAAGGGGTAGTGCTGCTGCGCGTAGGGCATGGAGCCCGACTCGAACCAGCAGTCCAGCACCTCAGGCGTGCGGCGGTAGGTTTTGCCGTCGCGGCGGATCACCACCTCGTCGACGAAATGCTTGTGCAGATCGGTCACGCGCTGACCGGACAACGCCTCCAGTTCAGCCACCGAACCGACACAGATCATGTCCGTGGAATCCTGCTCATTGATCCAGACCGGAATGCACGAGCCCCAGAAGCGGTTGCGGCTGATGTTCCAGTCGCGCGCCTCGTTCAGCCAGTTGCCGAACCGCTTGTCGCCGACATAATCCGGCATCCAATGCACGGTGTCGTTGTTGCGCGTGAGCCGCTCGTGCAGATCCTCGACGCGGACGTACCACGCCTCGATGGCGCGGTAGATCAGCGGCGTATCGGTGCGGTCGCAGAACGGGTAGCTGTGCACGATCGTGGTCTGATGAACCAGCTTGCCCTCTTGCTTGAGGCGCTTGATCAAATCCTTGTCGCAATCCTTGCAGAAGCGGCCCTGATAGTCAGGCAGCTTGTCCGTAAACTGGCACGCGGCATCGAGCGGGTCAGCGATGACCGTGAGTCCCGCCTCTTTGCAGACGCGGAAGTCGTCCTCGCCGTACGCCGGCGCCATGTGGACCAGGCCGGTACCGTCTTCGGTGCTGACGAAACCGTCGTTCAGCACGCGGAACGCGCCCTCATCCGCGCAGGCCGCAAAGTACGGGAAAAGCGGTTCATAGGTCCACCCTTTCAGGTCGCTGCCCTTAAGCCGCGCCAGCACCTGGTACTCCTCCGCTTTCTTGTAGTAGGCGGCGAGGCGCGCCTCGGCCATCACGAAACACATGCCGCCGGCTGCATCGCGCACCGCCACGTAGTCGATCTCCGGTCCGGCGCAGATCGCCAGATTTTCAGGCAGCGTCCACGGCGTGGTGGTCCAGATCAACAGACTCGTTTCGCCCCAGGCCGGATCGGCGCCGGTCAGCACCTTGGCGCGCACCGTGATCGCGGGATCCTGCACATCCTTGTAGTTGTTGCCGGCCTCGAAATTGCTGAGCGGGGTGCTGAGCTTCCAACTGTACGGCATGATGCGGTAGGACTTATAGACGCGGCCCTGCTCCCACAGTTGCTTGAAGACCCACCAGATGCTCTCCATGAACGAGGGATCCATGGTCTTGTAGTCGTTGTCGAAATCCACCCAGCGTCCCATGCGCGTGACGGTTTTGCGCCACTCGTTGACATAGGTGAGCACCATCGAGCGGCACTGCTCGTTAAACGCAGCCACGCCGAGCTGGCGGATTTCATGCGCGCCGCTGATCCCCAGCGCCTCCTGCGCCAGCGCCTCGATCGGCAGCCCGTGGCAATCCCAGCCGAAGCGGCGCTCCACATGACGGCCGCGCATGGTCTGGTAACGCGGCACGATATCTTTGATCGTGCCCGCCAGCAGATGACCGTAGTGCGGCAAGCCGGTCGCAAAGGGCGGACCGTCATAAAACACGTAATCGCCCTTCTCGCGGTTCCGGGCGAGGCTCTTCTTGAATGTTTCGTTCGCCTCCCAAAACGACAGCATATCGCGCTCCATCGCGGGAAAATCGGACTTGTTAGAAACCGGTTGAAACATGATGCGCCTTTCTTCGTAAATTCCTGTAATTGTAGCAGATTGCCCCCCCAGAGTGAACGGCCAATCCCAAAGTACAGCAATTCCACATTAACAGGAAGGAACGCCGAACTCAGAACGTCGAAGGTCGCAGGTCAAAACACCGAGCGGAAAACGGCGGTAACCTCCGGAGTTGGGGGTTGGCAAGAAGCGAGCAGGCAAAAGCCCCAGCGGCGGTCTCGGCGAGACCGCCCCACCAGAAACCACTTGCTTTGTGCCCTTCGTGCCTGTGTGTGAGATTGAATGCGTACCCTTCAACGCTCACGTTATGGACGCCCTTACTTCTCTGGCACAAACAGGTTCAGCAGCACGCCGGGGCGAATGCCGAAGAAAGAGGCGCGCTTGCCGCGGCCGAAGCGTTCGTCAGCCGCGTCGCCTTGATCGGCGGCAGCGACCACCACGGTCGGCTGCAGCGCGGCGGGAATCTCGTCCACATGCGTCCAGTAGCCGACGTTGCGGTATTTGCGCAGATACCACGGCAGCGGCCAGGTGTCGGGCGTGGGCACCGCCAGCGCGATCAGGGTGTCGGACCCATCCGCCTGCCGGGCGGCGCGTTCGATCTCGGTCACCAGGTTCATCGCGTCGCTGCCGGTATGCGCATAGACGTAAGGGTTGCGCGGATCGGCCGGCATTTTGAAGCAGGCGCGGCACGCCTGCGCAGCATGACGCCACACCAGCGCGGCGATGCAGAGCACGACGAGCAGCTTTCCGCACAGTCGCAGTGGCGCAAAGGCTATCGCAGCTTCCTTGGCATCGGTCCGCGAGCAGGCCGTCCAGCACGCGCCGACGCCCGCCCCGGCGAGCAGGATGAAACCGTGCAGGAATGAGAGCGCGCACCATGGCGTCTTGTACGGGATCGCGCTGTAGAGCGCCGTCAGGACCAGCGTGTAGACCGACAGAAAACGCACCCAGCGCCGACGTGTCAGGGTTGCGGCGTCGGCGTTGCCTTGGTGCCGGAACGGCAAGAAGGCCAGCCCGGCAGCCAGCGCGGCCGGCAGCAACAGACCGGCTTCGCTCCAGACGGGCCCGCGCCCGTATTTGAACCAGAAGATGATCTTGAAATAAAAGTTCCAGGGGTGCTGATGCTCAGGCACCGCGGTGGCCCGCGTGTGATAGGTCTGGAAGGTTGAAAAGAGCGCGTCGTAGACACCGCGCGGATAGGTAAAGAACGAGGAGTAGAAGAGCACGGCCACCAACGCCGCCGCGCCGACCGCCACCAGCGCGTCACGTGTACGCCACGCGCGCCGCAAGCGGCCGAAACCGCAGGCCGCGACCAGCGCCACCGCTGCGGCCGCGAACGAAAGAACCGCCGTCTCCTTGGTCGCAGCGGCCAGACCCGCAAACGCGCCGAAACCGGCAGCCCAAAACAAGGTTTTGGGTTGCTGGTTGCAGGTTACAAGTTTTGGGTTACAGGTTACAGGTTGTTGGTTACACGTTGCCGATTGCCGATTGCCGATTGCTGATTGCGGATCTCTGACCTCTGACCTCTGACCTCTGACCTCTGACCTCTGACCTCTGACCTCTGGTGTGCAGAGGGCTGCAACGTAGCGCACGGCGCAGAGCAGCATGCCGGTCAGGAAGGTGAGCAGCATCGATTCCTGAATGAAAAAGCGGCTGTAGTAGGTCATCGCCGGCGATGCGGCAGTGAGGAGCGCGGCGCCGTAGAGTCCGGCCCGGTTGGCGAACAGTCCGCACCCGTTCGCGCGCGGGCCCAGCCCCAGCATCATCAGCAGCGTGAGCAGGCTGAACGCCACCGGCACCAGGCGGTAGTTCCATTCGGTCGTCTCGGCAAAGGTGCGCGCCGTCGCGCGGCAGAACGGCCAGGCCGCGAAGTAGAGCGTCGGCCCGTGGTGGTCGGCGGGGTCATAGTGATAAAAGCCCTGGTCCAGCAGCAGCCCGGTGCGCACCGCCTGGTTGGCCTCGTCGCCGTGCATCGGCCGCTGGTCGAGGTGCGGCAGGCGCAATGCCAAGGCACCGGCGATGATCGCGGCTGCGGCCGCCCAACCTAACGCGCGTGACAGGGCATTCGTCATCTCACTGCCCCCTCGGCCCCAGGCCCGGCAGTCCGACCGGCCCCTGCTGCATCATCTGCTGCAAGACCGGCCCCGCCACCTGGCGCAGCACCCCGTTCTCCTGGATCCGCTGCAGCGCCTGAGACTTGCCCAGCTCCAGCGCCTTGCGCAGCGCGTATTGCATCTGCTGCTGCTGCTGGCGCATCGCGCTGAGCGTCGCCATGTCGAGCCATGCGTTCCAATCATTCGGGCGGAGCTGCAGGTAGCGAGAAAGCGGCACGATCATCTTGTCCGGCTGGCCGGCCTCGCCGTACACCCGCACGATCTCCATGAGCTGCTCAGGCGGGACATTGGACGGCAGGCGCGCCATCACGTTATCCATCACTTTCGCCGCATCCGCATGCTTCTTGAGGCTGCCCAGCAGCGTGCCGATTTCAAACAGCCGTTCCACCGACAGATTGGGCAGCCCCGCCAATTGGTTCAGGTAGGTGGCCGCCGATTCATTCTGCCCCAGCTCGCGATAGGCCATGGCCAGTTCAAAGGCGTCATCCGGCGCGAGCGTCTTGCTGGCCTGCGCTTTGGCGGTCAGCTCGCGCACCTTGGCTTCGGTCTCGCGCACGCGGCGGATGAACGAGGCAAAGTCGAAGCCGCGCCCGTTGTTCGGATCGCGTCGATTGTATTCATCGAGAATGTCAATCGCCTCGGCGTAGCGCGCCTGGCGCAGCAGCACCTCTTGGATCAGGCGGAACGTTGCCTCGGGGCTGACCGGATAGAGCGTCCGCGCCTCCTGAAACGCGCGCTCGCTCTCGCCCAGCATGCCGCGCGCCGCATAGAGGCCGGCGATCGCGCTGCGCAGTTTGGAGAACGACTTCTGAGCCGGCAGGTCGCGCCGGAACATCGGCGAGCGCAGCAGGTGGCGCGTGTACCAATCCCAGAACATCATGTCGTCCTGCAGGGTCGCGCGTTCGATCGGCGTGCGCTCGGCATTGATCTTCATGATCAGCCCGTGTGGCGTGAGATACGGGAACATCCAGTTGATGACATAACTCTCTTCGATGTAGAAAGCGTGGCGCGACTTGTTCTTCTGGAAGATCATGTCGCACAGGATGCCGTTGATTTCCATCACGCCCAGCGCGCCGCTCACCTGCACGCGGCCGTTCTCAATCGTCAGATCGGCGTTCTTGGGACGCTTGCCCGCCTGCACCTCGTCGACATAAATCTGGAAGGCGCGCGCGCTGTCGTCCGGCGTCGGGATCCAGATGGGGTTGCCGTACAGGTCGCGCATGGTATTCATGTAGGTATTGTCGGCCAGCGCGTTCTGCGTGATCAGGAAGACATCGGGCCGCACCCGTGCGGAATAGATCATGTAGGTGGGCACAAAGCGCCCGGGATCGGTGCCGCCGAAAAAGATGGCGTTGGGCTCCATCTCGGGCGGAAAGAGCGGGTTGGGCAGCGGCTCCTCGTCGGCCTCCAGCTCCTCCATGATCGCGTCAGCGCCGCGCAACTGGTAGTTGCCGAATTGCCAGCCGAAATCGTGGCCGTTCTGCTCCGCTCCGCTCATCGAGAAGACCAGATACTCGTTGGTGTAATTCTCGTAGACCGGGATGGCGGCAACCAGCAGCCCCGCGCACAGCATGCCGGCGCGCAGCGGCCGCAGCAGCGCTGCAGGCAGCGTGCCACGCTTGACCAGGGCCTTCAGCAGGCGGTTGCCGACCGCCAGGCCGAAAACGAGGCCGTAGCCGATCCAGATCGCGAAGAGGCCATGCGAGCTGATGAACTTCACCTTCTGGATGAACATGTCTTGCAGGTCGCCCTTGATGTTGGCGAGCACCACGAGCAGCACGCTCATGACCAGGAAACCGGCCGTCGTGGAGATGAGCCACTGCTGCGTGACCGTATCCATGTCCGAACGGAAATCGACCTGTTGCTCAGCCCACCTGCGGAAAAAGAACCAGCCGGTGCCGACCGCCGCCAGGATAATCAGCGCCAGCGCCAGCGCGCCGATCTTGGCGCCGGCACCCGGCGCGGCACCCGGCCCTGACATCATGCTGAGGATGCCTTTGGCCACGAAAAGTCCGACGATCGCCGCCACGCCCGCCAGCGTGATGCCGGCCGTCAGTCCCTCTGAAAGATTGTGCGCCCGCCAGGTGCGGCGCGCGAACTCTTCGATCTGACGGAACATGATTGTGGTCGCCCCGACCAGCAGCAGCAGCAGGATGCCCGCAATGAAGAGCTTGTCGAGACGCAGCACCGGCTCGCCGCCAAAGACTTCAGAGAGCACGACCACCACGCAGGTCAGCAGGTAGAGGGCGCTCGCCACATACAACGCGCGGATACGCCGGCCGCCGGCCTTAAAGCTCCAGAGCGTGAAGGGGATGAACCCCAACGTCGCCGCGATCAGGGTGAACTGCACGCGCAGATCGGTAAAGTAGGTGCCGAGCTGGAAGAGGAACTTCTTGGTAAAGACATCGGAGGGCGCCAGCTTCTCATACTGGCCGCGCGTGATGGCGTGCTTGAACCCTTCCCAGGTGCGCGGGTAACCCCAGTTCATGGGCGGGTTGCGCAAGTCCGAGACAATCGGCATATAGATGTAGAACGACACGCCCAGCTCGGCGAAGAGCGTGGTCAGCGCCACGTTGCGTCCGTGCGGCAGGGTCAGCCACGCCAGCCCGATGATGACGAAATTCCAGAGCGCGCCCCACCAGAACCACCAGGAGGTGGGATGCGTCAAACCGTTCATGCCGCCCTTGCGCAGCAGCACAAACACGGAGAGCTGCACCGCCGCCACGGGGATCGCGTAAAAGAGGCCGCGCGGCACGGTCGCCCCGAGCAGGAAGAGCACCGCCAGCGCCCCCATCAGCGCGACCGACGGCAGCGTCCAGTCGAATGGCTGCCCCATGTATCCCTGCGGCATCACGGCACCTTTGATGGCTGAAAGCCTGAAAAAGAGGATCAGCAGCACCGCGCACGCCGGGATCAGCCAGGCCAGCACCGCCTTGTCGTTGAGCCGGTCTCGATACGCATACGCGCCGCCGATGCAGAGCGCGAGCACCAGCACGATGAGCCCCGCCACACTGGTGTAGACCGAGGACTCGAAAAGCGGCAGGTCGGTCGCAGCCGCCACACCGGTCTTTGCTGCGCCCATGGAGAAGAGCACCAGCAACGCGCCGAAGGCCGCCAGGCCTGCGCCGATTGCGCCGCCCTGCGGGGCCGCGCGGCCGAGAAACGCGAAACGTCCCTTTGCCGCTCCGCTGCTGTCGCAGCCCTTCAGGATCAGCGCCGCAGCCAGCCCCAGGAACACGCATACTGCGCCCGCCACGAGCAGCGACAGCGAGGGCACCGCCACCGCGCCCGCCGCACCGGCCGACACCTTTGCGTAGGCGGGCCCCGCCATGCCGGGCTGAGCCGGCATCATCGCGCCGATCTGCAGCACGTGCGCGGTCAGCAGGACCGGGATGCCGACCATGATGAAATCGCGGAACAGGGCGATGTCGCGCAGGAAGATCATGACCACCAGCGGCAGCGCGGCCAGCAACAGCACCTGATAGTTGGTGAGACCGAGTCCGAAAACAAAGGCGGTCAACCACAAGATCTTGTCCGAGGGGCGTCGCATCCAGCGGTAGGTCAGCAGAAAGATCCACATCAGGAAGAAGGCGTTCAGCGTGTACACTTCCACGATCGTGGCCTGCGACCACATGACCGGGCTGAAGGCGAACACCAGGCTGCCGCCGACGCCGCCGGCCCAGCACAGC
>JAQUEX010000126.1 GCA_028684935.1 Kiritimatiellia bacterium
AGGAGCTTGAAACCCCGCTCGCCAACAGCGGCCTGGGTGTGAAAGCCAAGCTGGCCCCGAATCGAGCAGATCAAGTTCGGCGACTCCAAGTTCACGGACCTCATCAAGGGGTTCGAGGACAAGAACAACCGCGTGTTCGGCGCGGGCGACATGATTGACTACGGCGGCGTGGCCTTTGTGCGTCAGGACGATCCCTACCGCTGCAACCTGCCCGACGTGGGCGGCAGCGTAATTTCGCGGACACGCATAGAGGGCCACTCCGGTCTTAAAGATCGTCACCAACGCCATGTCGTGCGACGCGAGTCGCCGTGAGACCTCCTCGGGCCGCCGGACAAGGATGTCCAAGGGGAACTGGCGCGGGAGCGTGCGGTCGATCTCGATCTCCTGCTCCACGTCGCGCGTCTAGTCGTGTTTCGCGCCAACCCGAACCGCCGAAGGTTGAACCGGTTGCCAGCCTTTCGCGCGGACGGGGCCGTCCGCGCCCCCAGTCTTGCGTATCTTTTTCACTGGAAACGCGTGGTCGCGGCCCGCCTCTGCGGCGGTCTCGGCGAGACCGCCCTACCGGCTGCAAGACCCTATCGGCTGAGAGAGAGACAGAAGCAGGAAGGAAGGATGCGTGACCGAAACTAGAAACCCAGAAACCCGAAGCCTCAACGGTCAGTGAAAAGGGGATGCGCCCAACACCATCACCGTCAACCTCAACCTCTGGCCCGGCACCAACGCCCCCGGCATTGTAGGCGGCAAGCCCATCGAGACCCTCGGCGAGGTCGGCAAGGCCGCCCTAACCTCCGGCACCTCGACGGTCCTCAAGCAGGCGGCCAACGCAGCAGGCCTCACCGGCACGACCGCCACCGCCGAGAAAGCGGCAACCGCCGTCACCGGCTCCGCGTGTGCCGATGGATCTTGCGCGGTCCCGTTGCGTCAAATGAAAACGACACCGGATTTCGGTGTCGTTTTCATTTGACGCAACGGGCGCCTTCTCCACGGCCGCCCGCAGTTCCTCCACGCGCTCCGCGTGGTCATAGCGGGCCGCCGTCGTGTCCTCGGTCCAGCCGCCCAGCCGTTTGGCCAGATCGTCCGACACCCCCGCCTCGCTCAACCGGGTGCGGAACGTGTGCCGCCAACTGTGGAAGGTGGGGGCCTCGGTGTCGACCTTCGCCTGCTTCAGGATGTGCGAGAAGCGGCAGAACAACAAAAAACCGCGAATTCTTTGGGAATTCACGGCTTTTTGAAGAAATTGAATGGCGGGGTGGACGGGATTCGAACCCGCGACCACCGGATCGACAGTCCGGTGCGCTAACCAATTGCGCCACCACCCCGCGAAAAAGTGAATGCAATTTATCAAACACCCCGCAGGCTTGCAAGGGTGAAAATGAAAATTTTTCGCGCGATTCCTAACCGTCATCAAAACGGCTAGGCGTCCGTGCCTTTTTCCGCTATAGTCACGACATAACCATGCTGAAGGGAGGCGCGCGCTTTGTGAAAAACATTCATGTCCAAGCCCAGAAAGATCACATCACCTCGTTGTGCACGGCGTCTCCGATCCAGGCGTTGACCGAACTCATCTGGAACGCGCTTGATGCAGACGCCTTCGACGTCAAGGTGGACGTCATCCAAAACGCGCTGGGGGGGATCGACGCGGTCCGTGTGGCCGACGACGGGCAGGGCGTCAACGCGCTGGAGGCAGACCGGCATTTCGGCAATCTCGGCGGATCTTGGAAGCGCGGCGCGAACCGGACGCCGCTCTCGGGGCGCGTGCTGCACGGCAGCAAGGGCAAGGGGCGCTTCAAGGCGTTCGCCCTCGGCAACCGGGTCGAGTGGCGGACCACTCTGGAGACCGGCGGCGGACTGCGCTCGTTTGTGCTGGCGGGATCGGCCGACGATCCCGGCCTGTTCACGCTGACCGAGGCGGCCTCGCCCGGGCCGGCGACCGGCACGGAGGTCATGATCACCGAGATCCAGCACGCCATGGGCTCGCTGCTCGACACCGCCTGGGTGGTGCAGCAGCTCGCCTCGCATTTCGCGCTCTACCTCAAGGCCTATCCCAACGTGCGCATCTACTTTCAAGGATTGCTGGTCAACCCCGTGATCGTGCAGCACGCCAGCCATCTGTACCATCTGAAATCGTCGGAGGGCGACAAGGCCGACCTGCAGGTCATCGAGTGGAAGACCAAGCAGGGGCGCGGCAAAGTGGTGTTCTGCAACAGCGACGGCTTTGCGCTGCACGAGACCGACGCGGCGGTGCGCCCGGGCGGCGGCTTCAACTTCACCGCCTACCTGGTGAGCCCGCGGTTCGCCGCGCTGCACAGCGAGAATCTGCTGGTGCTGGACGAGATGCATCCGGAGACCAAGGCGTTTCTGGACGCCGCGCGCGATATCCTGCGCCGCCACTTCCGCGAGCGGCGCGAGGCTCTGACGGCCGAACTCATGCAGCAGTGGCACGCCGACGGCGTCTATCCTTACGACGGCGAGCCGGCCGACGAGGCCGAACACGCGGCGCGCAGGCGCTTTGACGGCTGCGCCCTCGCGGTCCGCGCCTATTCCGACAATTTCGATGTCATGACGGCTGTGGAAAAGAAACTGCTCTTCCGCCTGTTGCGTGAAACGCTGGAGGCCAGGCCCGACGGCGCCACGCTGATCGCCGATCTGCTGGGTGTGCCGCTCAAGCGCCGGCGCGAGTTGCAGAAGCTGTAATCGGTTGTTGATTCGGCTTGCGGTTGTTTAACCGACAGTTCTATTATTGGACCGTGTAAATTGCGTGTTGCGTGTATGGCGGCGGATTGAATCAAGAGACACCGAGCCGGATCGATCCCTGAATCGGTCAGGCTGTGCAGGCCGACGTCTGAAAGCGCACGGAAGGGGAGTGGTCATGGTCGTGAAGTATGCGGTTGGCGGCGCGGCATGGGTCTGCGGCATGTTTTCCCTTTTGGCGGCTGAACAGGTGTGGCTGGATGCCGGGCCGGACAACGTGTGGAGCACGACGGCGCTCAACTGGGACGCCGGCGCGGGGTGGGTGAACGGCAACACCGCGCGCTTCACCGGCGCGGGCGGGACGCAGGCCGGCGAGACGGTCGATGTGTCGGGTGCGCTCACGGTGGCGGGCATGGCCTTCGAGACCAACGGGTACGTGATCGCCGACGCGGATGCCGACGGCACGCTGGCGCTGGAGGGGGGCGGCGAGATCCGGGTGGCCCACGCGGCGGATGCCGCAATCGTGAGCGAGGTCGTCGGCGGCGCCGGCTTTACGAAAACGGGGCCCGGCCGTCTCCAGTTATCCGGAGCCAACACCTTCACGGGCGTGGTCCGTGTCGCGGAGGGCACGCTCAGGCTGAGCAAGTGGAACCCGACCGTTTTGGGCGCCACGGGGTCCGGCAACGGAACGGTTGTGGAGAGCGGCGCGACCTTGGATATTTACGGCGCCTTCACGAACAATTTAAATCGAGCCGAAGATCTGGCGCTCGCGGGCGCGGGGGTGGACGGTCTGGGCGCGCTGATCAATACCGGCACCGGATGCATGAACTCCGGGTTCAGCGGCACGACGACCTTGCTCGGCGACACCACGATCGGCTGCACGAGCCGCATCGACTTCCGCGGCAATGTGGCGGGTGGCGGGCACACGCTCACCAAAATCGGCAACAGCGAGTTGGCCGTGGGTGTGCAGGTCAACAACTGTCCGATCGTGATCAACGCCGGCAACTACACCTACATGAATTCGCTCGCGCTGGGCGGCGCGGATTTCGACACCACGCTGAACGGCGGCGCGCTGCGTTCCTACAGCAGTCAGACCGTCACCGAGCATCTGATCTGCAACGGCGGCGCGATCGTCGCGGCCGGCGGCGCGGCCAACACCTTCAAGCTGAACGGACGCATGACGCTGAACGGCAGGACGGCAGTCCGGGGCGAGCAGACTTACAGCACAGTCGAACTGGCCGGTGTGCTCGAAGGGCCCGGCGGACTTGCGCGCGACGGCATCGGCACGGTGGTGATCACCGGGAATGCCAACACGTATGCGGGCGCGACCGTCATCACGGCCCCTCTCTATCTCGGGCGCACGAATCAGGCGGCGGGTGTCTTCGGTGCTGGGCCGGTCACCAACACCAGCACGCTCTATGTCGATCGCAGCGGGAGCTTTGTCAGCTCCAACGGGTTCTTCGGCAGCGGCAGCACGATCATCCGCTATGGCGGCGAGATGGTCCTGAGCGGCAGCAGCTCCTCGTGCGGCGTGGTGCGCGTGGCGTCCGGCGGCCTGGCGCTCACCAACGGCGCGGCACTCAAGGTCTACAGCCGGTTCTATTTATCGGAACGGACCTCCTCGATCGGCTATCCGGTGGATCCGACCAATGTGACCGCCACCCTGAAAATTTCGGACACCGCGCTGTTGGATGTGTATAACATTGAGGCCGGAAACGGCTCTTCGGTGACCGGCGGCGGCATGACCGGCATCGTGGAGCAGGCGGGCGGGACCGTGCGCACCTATGGCTGGAGCGGAGATCCCGGCAACTTTCCGGGCGAGTACGACGGTTTGCGCATCGCGCACTGGCCGCAGGCATACGGGGTCTACAACCTGCGCGGCGGCACGGTGACGGTCGAGAACGGGTACCGGCTGGCGATCGCGACGGACGGACGGGGCTGGATGCTGCAGACCGGCGGCGAACTCTTCGCCTCGGAAGTGGTGGTGAACGCGCGCGACGGCGGCGGCGGCTACGGCCGGCTGACGCTCGAAGGCGGCGTCATGAATGTCGGCAGCAACGGCATCACGGCCGGGGCAGGCGCGCCGTACCTGATCGAATTCGGCGGCGCAGGCGGGGTGGTGCGCGCCGCGACCCACTTCGCCTCCGCGCTGAACGCCACGCTGGTCAGCAACGGCACCGAAGCGATCACCTTCGACACGCAGGCTTGGGGCATCACGCTCTCGGGCAACCTGACGGGCGACGGCGGCCTGAACAAGACGGGCACCGGAACGCTGACGCTCTCGGGCAACAACACCTATGCCGGGCCGACGCGCGTCCTGGAGGGGCGGCTCGTGCGCGGCGCCTACGCCGCGCTGCCGGACATGGGCGAGGTGCTCTTCGGCGTGACGCCGGACGACGCGGGCGGGCGGCTGCATGCGGACGTCGATCTCGCGCTCGAAGGTCTGGTGGTCGGCGTCGCAAATCCCGAGGCGCTGGACAAGTCCAAGCACTACACGATCGCCACGTGGGGCGGCGGACTGGCCTCGGGCTTCAGCGGCTCGGTCCTGCCCGCGCCGTGGTATGTCCATGCGGACTGGGCGAACAAGCGTCTTGAACTGCGCGCGAACCGCGGGACGGTGCTCTGGCTACGCTGACGCCAGGCCGCCCTGCCGGGCCGATCGACTTGACTGTCGTGGAGCAATATAAGTATTCGGAAAGGAGCTGGCAATGAAGCGTACGTGTGTGGCGGGCTGGATGGCGAGTGTCGCGTGGGTGTTACCGCTGGCGGCGGCCGAGCAGGTCTGGCTGGATGCCGGGCCGGACAACGTGTGGAGCACGACGGCGCTCAACTGGGATGCCGGCGCGGGGTGGGTGAACGGCAACACGGCGCGCTTCACCGGCGCGGGCGGGACGCAGGCCGGCGAGACGGTCGATGTGTCGGGTGCTGTGACGGTGGCGGGCATGGCCTTCGAGACCAACGGGTACGTGATCGCCGACGCGGAGGCCGACGGCACGCTGGCGCTGGACGGCACGCCGCAGATCGCCGTGACGCCTGCGACGGCCACGGCGGTGGTCCAAGAGGTGCTCGCGGGCAGCGGGGGGTTCACGAAGGCCGGGGACGGCATTCTGCAGCTCGCGGCGACGAACACCTACGCGGGCGTCACGCGCGTCACGCAGGGCACGGTGCGGCTCAGCGCCCGCGTGCTGGGCGCGCTGGGCGCGACCGGCAGCGGCAACGAGACGATTGTGGAGGACGGCGCGACGCTCGATATCATGTCGGCCTATTCGGCCAACGTGAACGAGGATTTCTTCATCAGCGGGTCCGGGGTGAACGGTCAGGGCGCGTTCGTCAACAACGGACCGACCGCCTATTACAATTGCGGATATCACAACCTGACGCTGACAGGCGACGCGGTGATTGGCGGTGCGCAGCGCTTCGACATGTCGAGCAGCGGCACCTATACCGGAAACGGCTTCACCCTAACCAAGGCGGGATCGTGCGAGGTGGCGGTCAGCCGCGCGGTGAACAACAGCCCGATCATCATCAACGCGGGCAACTATACGATGCAGCATGGCGGGGCTTTGGGCGACTCGGATTATCCGACGACCGTCAACGGCGGCACGCTGAACGGATGGCCGAGCCTGACGATCACCGAACGGATCTTTTTCAACGGCGGGGCCATGAGGGAAAGCGCGGCCAGCAACACGCTCACGCTGGCCGGGCACATGACGCTCAGCAACCGGACCGATGTCGTGTCGGGCACCGGGTCGTCGACGGTGAACCTGACCGGCTATTTCGACGGGCCGGGCGGTCTTCGGCGCACCGGCGGGGGATTCTGCCACCTGATGGGCAGTTCCAACAGTTTCAGCGGGGCGACGCTGATCGACTCGGGCAGCGCGTTGTATGTGGGGCGCACGAACGGGCTGGCGGGCTGGTTCGGCCGCGGCGACATCACGAACAACGGCACGCTGTACCTCGACCGCGGCGGTTCGCTCGTCTGCTCGAACGGCTTTTTCGGCAGCGGGACCGTCAATCTCCGCTACGGGTTGGACTTGGCCGTCAGCGACTGCTTCTCGTCGAACGGCACTTGGCATCTGGCGCATGGCGCGATCACGTTGACGAACGGCGCGGCGTTCTGCGTATACAATGAACTGACCATCGGCAACCGCGACAATGTGGGCTACGGCAGCATGGATTCGTACAACTCCTATGCCGTCAAGCTGACGAATGTCGTCGCGACTTTCACCGTCACCGACGGCTGTCTGCTGCAGGTCAAATCCATGACGTTCGGCAACGGTGGCGACCTGACCGGCGGAATCATGACCGGCATCTTGAATCAGGCCGGCGGCACTGTTCGCACGACCGGCACGGCGGCGGAGGGCAACGGCGTGCGGCTCGGCCACTATCCGCAGACGCGCAGTTTCTACAACATGATGGGGGGCACGCTGATCGTTGAGCAGGATTATGATCTCGGCTGCGCGACCGACGGCCACGGCTGGTTCAACATGACGGGCGGCGAGGTGTTCGCCAAGCGCGTCATGCTCAACGAGCGGATAGGCGGCGGCGGGTACGGTCGCCTGACGGTGGCGGGCGGCACCTTGAACCTGGGGTCGCTCACCGGTTCGGACATGGCGATCTCCAACGGAATCGCGGTCGATGCCGGCGGGCCTTATCTGGTCGAACTCGGCGGCGCGGGCGGCACGATCCGTGCCGTGACGAACATCACGGTATTCTTGGACGCGACCCTGAACGGCACCGGAGCGGAGGCCATCCATTTTGATCCGGCGGGCTGGGAGATCACGGTCTCCGGCAACCTGACGGGCGACGGCGGCCTGAACAAGACGGGAACCGGCACGCTGACGCTCTCGGGCAACAACACCTATGCCGGGCCGACGCGCGTCCTTGAGGGACGGCTCGTGCGCGGCGCCTATGCCGCGCTGCCGGACATGGGCGAGGTGCTCTTCGGCGTGACGCCGGACGACGCGGGCGGGCGGCTGCATGCGGACGTCGATCTCGCGCTCGAAGGTCTGGTGGTCGGCGTCGCGAATCCCGAGGCGCTGGACAAGTCCAAGCACTACACGATCGCCACGTGGGGCGGCGGACTGGCCTCGGGCTTCAGCGGCTCGGTCCTGCCGGCGCCGTGGTTTGTGTACTATGACTGGCCGAACAAACGGGCTCAGCTCCGCGCGGAGACCGGCACGATGTTCTGGCTGCGTTGAGGCGGGAAGGTGGGCCGTTCGCCGTGCGCACGGGCGGCTCACCGAAGGTTAGCCTTCCGTTTCCCGCCGAGCGTCTCCCCCTACGCGGCGCGACGGGCGCGCGTAGAAGGGATAGCGCGCGGCGGCGTCATCGGGCCGGATATATTTCCAGCGCCGGTAGTTAAGACACCACAGAGACGGATGACGCCGGATCACGCATTCGAAGGCCGCGACAAGCTGCTGGGTACGGGCCTGATCGTCCAGCGCGGGGTCAGGCAAGAAGATCTGCCCCGGCTCGATACGGTATCGGCCGTCCTTGAGCGGACGCGACCAGGCAAAGATGATCGGCACATTCTGTTTTCGTGACAGGGCGGCGGGGGTCCGTGAAACGCCGGCCGGCACGCCGAACAGGCTGACCCACGTGCCGCCCTCCCAGACGTGCGTGTGTTGGTCGATCAGCAGCCCGATGCTGCTGCCGTGTTTGAGCGCGCGAATCAAGTGGCGCATGGCACCTTCAGCCGGCACGATCTGCTGTCCGATCGTGGCGCGCAGGGTCGTCAAGCGGTCTGTCATCTCGGACGAGCCGATCTGTTTGGCGACCGACATCATAGGGAGGCCATTGGCCACGGCCGCCTGCGAGAGGATCTCCCAGTTGCCGAAGTGAGCGCTGACGGTGATGGCCGGCTGGTGAACACGCAGCGCGTCGAGCACCGCGGGAGAGAACGTCACCTGGTCACGGATGCGGGCGAGCGTATCGCGCGACATCCAGAAGATATTGACAAGCACGCGCGCCATGTTGCGGTAGGAACGACGCACCAGCGCACGCTCGCGGGCGGGCGTCAGGCGCGTCCCGAACATCAGACGCAGATTGGCCGCCGCGACAGCCTTGCCGCGGCAGTCGAAGGTGTACGCGGTGTCGCCGATCCACCGCGAAAGCCGCAGCATCGCGTGCAGAGAAAGAGGCGGTATGATGCGCTGTCCCAGCCAAACAAGAAACCACTCGACTGGTCGCCGCATATTCCTGTAATAAACTTTAACGCCTTTGCTCGCCATCGCGTTCAGAACGATAGCATGACTGGCGGGAGCGTGAAAGGGAAATCAGGCGAGATTGCAGCAGCGTAATGATCCGGTGTGCGCGGTTCGCCCAAGGGTGTGGTTCAGCCTTATCTAAAGCGCACCCTTCACCACATGTCACCGAGCGGGCCGCAGGGCAGCACCTCGATGGTGGCGTCCACCTGCTCGCCCGGCGCGAAGCCGGCGATGCCGGC
>JAQUEX010000010.1 GCA_028684935.1 Kiritimatiellia bacterium
GCGGCACCGACTTCACCGCGCAGATGCTGGCCTTCTGCGAGCGAACCGTCGCAGCGCTGAAAGACAAAAATCTTCACGGCTTCATCTTCAAGGCGCGCTCGCCCTCGTCCGGCCTCTTCCGCGTCAAGCTCTATACCGAGGACGGCAACGCCACCACCCAGTACACCTCGGGACTCTTCGCGCGCGCCTTCACCCGTGCCTTCCCCACGCTGCCGTGCGAGGAGGAGGGACGGCTCAACGATCCCGGCCTGCGCGAAAACTTCATTGAGCGGGTTTTCGCCCTGAAACGCTGGCGTGAAGAGGTCATGGCCGCACCCTCGGTCCGCGGCCTTCAGGAGTTTCATGCGCGTGCCAAGTATCTGCTGATGGCGCATTCACCTGACGGTCTGTCGCAGCTCGGGCGCCTGGCGGCCGGTGCTGCGACGGTCGGCCTGTCGGACACGTTGTCGGCGTATGAAGCGCGCTTTCTCGCAGCGATGGCCGAGCCGGCGACACCGGGCCGGCACGTGAACGTGCTCCAGCACATGCAAGGCTATTTCAGCGAGAACCTCACCCCGCAGGAACGGCAGGAACTGGCGGATGTGATCGACGAGTACGCCCGCGAGCAGGTGCCGCTGATCGTGCCGGTCACGCTTTTCCGCCACTACATCTCCAAATACCAGACCGACTACCTGATGCAGCAGCACTATCTCTACCCGCATCCGTCAGAGCTTAAGCTGCGCAATCACGCATAGTTGTGCATGCCGGCAAAGAGGCGCGAAAGGTTAATCCAGGTCAGCGTCAGCACGATGAAGAGCAGGCCGATCCAAAGCAGCGCCGCCAGAGCGCGCGGGGCGCGCACGCCGTGTGCCAGGCGTTCATGGAAGTAGCCGGCATAGACCAGCCACGTCGCAAGCGACCACATTTCTTTGGGATCAAACTGCCAGTAGTGTCCCCAGCAGATCTTCCCCCACAGCGAGCCAAGAAAAAGCCCCAGCGTCAGCAGCACAAAGCCGACTACCGCCGTCTGGCGCGAGGCCGTCTCCGCCTGACGCATCCGGTCGCCGGCGACATCCCGCCGGAACAGCGGCAGCGCCATCAGCGCGGCGCGCGCCAGCAGAACATACCCGGCCACATAGCTGCCGACGTGCGGAATAAAGAGCGCGCTTTGCAACGCAGGCGGCAGGCGCCGCACCTCCTCGCCGAACACAAAGCCGGCCGGCACGAGGATCAGCATGCCCAGCAGCGCATCCTGCACCGTCGTATCCAGTCCGTTGCGCCAGCGGCTCCATACGGAAAGCGGCCAGAGCGCCGCCGCCATGCACAGGAAAAACTCAAAGAGGTTCTGCATCGGCGGATGGCCGGTATGGAGCCCGCGCCAGGCGACCGACGCGACGGCCGCCACAAAGCCGGTCCCCCAGAAGGCGTTGCCGATGGCGCGCCAACCGCCGCGGCGCGCGATCACGGTCGCCGCAAAGAGCGTCAGCGTCAGATAGATCAACCCGCCCTGCACGGTCATTTTCACCATCATGCCGGCACCTCCCCCGCAGACGTCCCCGGGATGCGGAAGATGCGCCAGGCAAAGAACAGAATGCCGGCGAACAGCAGCGTGAACCCGGCATACACCAGCCTCAGCCCCGGATCACGAATGACTTGCAGCACCGTGTAGACGATCGGCCGTCCCAGCCGGTCGGTGCTGTGGCCCCAGCTCATCTGATAAATGTGATATCCGCGCACAAAAACCGGCTCGTTCACGCGCACGTTGGCCACATAAGGCGGCCGCCCCGGCTCCGTGATCGTGACGCGGCTGCGGTATTCCCGAACCGGCGCGTCACGGCCGGCATCGCGGTCATCGCTGTTGCGCGCGTAACGCTCAACAAAAAAACGCTCCAAGCGCACCGAGAAGGGAAGCCGCCCCACAGAGCGGTCGAGCATCGGCCCCTCCCACAGGCGGTCCGACTCCTCACCGTCGACCATCACCATCGATCCGAGGCAGGGGCGGTCGGGCGAGGCATTCCTCACCGCGTGGCGGCCCATCAGCCACCCCGCCAGCACACAGGCGCACCCCACATGCAGCAACGCCGAATCGAACCGGCGCCGCAGCACGGCACGTGCGCCAACGACACCGAAGAGTAGCACCAGCAGCGCGACGCCGACCTGCATGACCGGCTGCGCCATCCAAGCGCTCGCGCGCTCCGCGCCGGGGAAAGCCAGCGCCACGGCCCCGAGCGAGAGTGCCCAGCACAACCAGGCGGCAGGAGCCGGACCGGTCCATCTGTTCAAGGCTTTTCTCACGCCCGTTTCACCGCGTCGACCTCAAGTTCCACCAGCAGGTCGTCGCGGCAGACATCCGCCTCAACCGTGATGAGCGGCAAGCTTTCTAGGCGGCGCGCACGCAACCATGACTGCCACTCCGTCATGTAGGCGGCCTTCTTCAGGTACATGACCGCGCGCGTCGCGTCGCGCCAGCCCATGCCGCGCGACACCAGGATCGCCTCGACCACATCCATCGTCAACTGGATCTGGCGCGGCACGTCGTCCACGTAGGCCGTCGCGCCGCCCGGCTCGATGCTGGCCGTGCCGGACACCATCAGCGTACGGCACTCCGGCGTGCCGATCTCTACCGCCCGGCTGAACGAACTGCCGTACTCCAGCGCCGCGCACTGCAAGGGCGACGGGACGGCCTCCACCGTCACGGCGCCGGGCACACGCGGCTTGACCGCGATGGCGCAGGCGGTGATCGCCGAGCCGCACAGGTTGGCACTGCCGATGCCGGTGCTCGCGGGCACGAGTCCGTCGTAGACCGCGCGCGAACGGAAGAACGCGTCGCGCGCGCGGTTGAACGGATCGTACCAGTCGAGAATGCGATCCATGTAGAGCCACGTGCGCGCCACGTCCGCAAAAGTCATGCCGGCATCTGAGAGCGCGTCTTCAATGCCCTCGAAGACCGCCGTCGTCTGCGCCTCGCGCGACGCGGTCAGGTCAGGCGGCAACACACCGGTGAGCAGACAATACTCGGCAAAATCGTCATGGTAGGCCACCCCGACCGTGCACCCGTGACGCCGGATCAGCCGCGGCTCCACGCCACCCACCACATACCTCTGGTAGACCGGCGGCAATTCGCCGCTGCCGCCGCACAGCCAGAGCTGCGGGACGGACGTTCCTTTCGCGCCGACCTCGGCCTGCTGCAACTGCACGCGGCTGCCCCAACCGGTCTGCGATACCGCACGCCCGCGGACGGCCTGCGGCACGCCTCGCTCCGCCGACCACGCCCCCATCTCCTGGTGCCGCGTCACACCGCCATGAAAAATTCCCCGCATACGCCTTCCTTTACGCTTAGATGCCAGACACCGCGTCCGCTCCCCTCAGAGCGACAGCACAAATTCCGCCAGCGCGTCGATCTCCTCGTCGTTCAGCTTCTGTGTCGCACCGTGTGCATCCTGCGGATTGCACCCTTTCAGAAGCTCCTGCATCGTCAGAGCCCGCCCGTCATACAGATACGGTGCCGTGCGCCACACCTCGACCAGCGTCGGCGTGTCGAATTCGCGTGCCTCTTCGTTGCCGACACCTAGACCGAGGTTATACTTCTTCAAATTGGTGTAGAGCCGTTCGCCGTGGGGCCCGAGCTTGTCGCCGGGATGGCACTCCGCGCAGCCGGCCCGCTTGAACAGCCGCTCGCCCTGCTTCGCCTTGGCTGAAAGCGCACCCTTGACGCGGCAGGGACTCACCTCCGGCGTCAGCGACATCGCATAGGCATCCAGGCAGAGCGCGTCTTCCTCCGGACGCACCACAAATTGAATGTGCGTAAGTCCCTTGCGGTTGCAGGCCTGGAGATCCGGGCGAATACCGGTCACCATCGTCGGCGGCGTCAGATGCGTGTAGATCATGTTTTTGGTCTGCTTGGGGTTGCCGATGCCGTCGTTCATCAGATCCCAGTTGAGCGCGTCCACGCGACCGTCGGGGTGACAGCTCGCGCAGCTTTGCCAGTGCTGGAAACACATCGCGCCGTCGTTCCACAGCATCTCGCCGCGCCGCACGCGATCCTTGCCGAGATCGACCGGCGCACCCAACGCCACCGCAGCCGGCTTCGCGGCCGCATCGCCCAACGGCAAGGCCGCCAGCGCATCCGCGAAATACAGCGCCGTGTAGACGGTGCCGCCGGCCACCGCCACGCCGCGGGGCCCGTCGCCATCGAGTTTCACGCGACGGCGCACCGTGACCAGAAAAGAGAGGTCGTTCGGCACATCAGCCGCAGACTTTGTCACCTCGGTGACCTTTTCGTTGCGCGCCGCCTTCTCCAGCCGCGCATGGAATTCAGCGCGGTCGATCACGCTCAGCTCGCGTGTGCCGGCGTGCGCCACCACCACGTGCTTGCCGTCCGGAGAGACCGCCACCCCCCAGGGATTGGCCGCGCCGAGATCCACATCATCCAAGAGTGCCGTGTTGACATACGCGCCCGTCTCGCCGTTAAAAACGCTGAGCCCCGCCGTGTTCATCCAGCCGCGCTCAAGCTGCGTCGTCGGAAGCTGATAGCGGCCGAAGGTGTGGGTGACATAGACGTGTTTGCCGTCCGGTGACGCGCCGACACCGCGTACGCCGGTCGAGCCGTTGGGCAGCAGCACATGCTGAACGGCGTGACCGGCCGAGGTGTCTATCACGCTGACCGACGCCGCGACGACCGCGTCGGTGGCGCGGCAGGCCGGGAGCAGGTTCGCCACAAACAGGAGGCGGCCGCCGGCGCCGAGCGCCGCCGCATACGGCTCGCGCAGTACGGGCACCGTCGCCTTGACACTCAGCGTGCGGGCATCGAACACCCTGACACAGGCGTCGAAGCGGCAGAGCACGTAGAGCGTGGCGCCATCCGGGCTCACCACCGGTGCGAGCGGCGTGTGTCCTGCCGCCGCCTGCACGGCCGGCGTGCCGTCCGCCGCGAACTTCTGCACGAAGCCCTCGGCACCGCCGCCGGTCACGAAAACCGTTCCGTCCGGCGCCACAGCGACACCGCTCGGGTCCGCTGACCCCGCCGTCGCGCCGCCGCCGAACATTGAGGACCAAAACCCGCGCGGTCGTGCCGTCTCATTCTTGAGCAGCCACTCGCCCGTGATCTTTGCGCGTCCGAGGCCCAACACCAGCAGGCGGCCGCCGGTCGCCGACGTCACATAAGCCCGCTGGCCGTCCGGCGTCACGGCCAGACACTCGGGAGAGACATACGAAGCCGCCTCCGCATACACAGCGATTCCCGCTAACAAACCCGCCACTACTCGCTTCATTCTGTCTCCTCGTGCGCCGGCAGCTCACCGCCTCCGGCCGCTCGCGTTTATTCTCATTTCGTGCGTGCGCCCGTCGGCTGGCGACGCGGCGGGCCCGTTTAAACCTCCCGCCCGACCGCCTGGGCGATCGCCCGCAGTTCTTTGACCAAGTTGTAAAACATCTCCGGCGTCTCGCTCTGGTCGCCGTCGCACAGCGCACGGTCCGGGCACGCGTGCACCTCCATCATCACGCCGTCCGCGCCGCAGGCCACCGCCGCGCGCGACATGGCCGGCACCAGCGACGCCTTGCCCGTGCCGTGGCTCGGGTCCACGATGACCGGCAGCCAGGTCCGCTCTTTCAGCAGCGGAACGGCGCTCAGATCGAGCGTGAAACGCGTCGCGGTCTCGAATGTGCGGATACCACGCTCGCAGAGCACCACGCGCCGCGCGCCGGCGCTCAAGACATACTCAGCCGCGAATAGATACTCTTGGATCGTGGCGCTCATGCCGCGCTTGAGCAGCACCGGCTTGCCGCAGGCCCCGGCATCGCGCAGCAGGATCGAATTGTGCATGTTGCGCGACCCGATCTGCAGCATGTCCGCCACGGCCGAAACGATCGGCAGTTGCGCGGATTCCAAGACTTCGGTCACCACCGGCAGCCCGGTACGCGCACGCGCCTCCGCCAGAATCTCGAGACCTTCTTCACACAGGCCTTGAAAGGCGTAAGGCGAGGAGCGCGGCTTGAAAGCCCCGCCCCGCAACATCGCGGCACCGGCCTCCTTCACGGCGCAGGCGATCTCGATCATCTGCGTCCGGCTTTCCACCGTGCAGGGGCCGGCGATCAGCACCAACCGCCGACCGCCAAAAACGACATCGCCCACCGACACGGTTCCAGCCCCGGCCCCCACAGTATCTTTGTCGACTATCATGGCTTGCTACCACCCACTGACGCGCCAGCGCCCGGCACCGTTCTTTCATCCCCCGAACGCGCCGCAAAGGTGCGCCTTTGCTCATTGCAGATCAGTATATCGCAACACCGGTTATCCGCGCAAGCGCCGATGCCAATCGCCGTGTAATCGGTTGGCGGCCGGGGGTGCGGCAGACGAACGCGGGAAATGGCGAAAACGGGGCGGCACAGGCTGGTGTACCGACTTCAGTCGGCCTGGCCCGTACCAGCCGGCAAAAAGCGGTACACCAACACGGTCCATGATCCCGCGCAAGATACCTCTTGCCACCGCACCAAACGGGGCCTGGGCAGGGCTAAGGCGGGGAAACGGCCGATGTGCCGCGCGTCCGGTCTGTGGAGTGCGGGAGATTGCTCCCGCTTTCCAAAGCGGCGGCAGAGACGAACCCCATCCAGAACCACCACCTCCGTACCGTCGCGAACCCCGATTGGCACCGTTCTGTTTGCTCGCAGCATCGCGCGCCACCCGTCCCATATCCTCCAGCGCCATCGTGATGCGGTAGGCGCTGGAGACTGGGAGTGAGATGTTGAATCGCACCCACCCGCAAAAACAAGACGTTCCATTAATGACAGCCAGCCCCATTTTATGGTATTATTAAAGATAATTTGTGGACTATTTACGAAAGACGTTCCCATGACGGACATCGTGAGTTTTTTGACACAGCTTGCGTGGGCGCTTTGCGCGACAGGTATCGCGTGGTATTGCCTCAACATTGCACGACAAATCACCTATGTGACGCTGGCGGACGGCCGCCAGCAGGAACGAAAGCTGCCGATCGTTTTCCGGCTGCTGCTGCCGTTCGTGCCCAACCTCGATGGCCTCGTCGCGCGGCCCGCGTTTGAAAAGGCGCGTGTCACAGCCGACCGGAAACTGGTGGCAGCCGGCTTCGAAGGCTTACTCTCGGGTAAGGAGTTTCTGGCGCTGAAGCTGCTGATGCCGGTTGTGTGCGGGGCTTTCTGGTTCGCGTTGCTCCGACTGATTTCCGTGCTCAATCCGCAGTCGGAACTGGCCAAGAACATGACGCTCACGTTCTTGCTGGGCCTCGCCCTTTTTTACTATTTCCCACTGCTCTGGCTGCGGCGCGTGCTGACGGCGCGGCATACCGCGATCCAGCGCGCGTTGCCCTTTGTCCTTGACCTGCTCACGCTCTCGGTCGAGGCCGGCATGGATTTCATGAGCGCGCTCCAGCGCAACTGCGAACGGCGCAAACTGGATGCGCTCAACGAAGAGTTGATCCGCATGACGCGCGAGATTCAGGTCGGCATCCCGCGCCGGACGGCGCTGCGCAACATGGCGCAGCGCGTGGATCTCGGCGACCTGCGCTCGGTGGCCCACGCGCTGATCCAGGCGGACGAACTGGGCGTCAGCATCGGCGCCATCCTGCGCATCCAGTCCGACCAGATGCGCGCGCGCCGCTTCGACCGCGCCGAGAAACTGGCCAACGAAGCGCCGGTGAAAATGCTCGGCCCGCTGATGCTCTGCATCTTCCCGGCTGTCTTCATCATTCTGCTCGGCCCCATCCTCCAACAAACCCTGAAAAACCTGTTCTAAGCTATGAGCACAAATTCATACGCCCTTATCGTCGATGAAGGCCCGCTGGCGGGAGCACGATATGCCGTCACTCCGTCCGGACTCACGCTGGGCCGTGCCAGCCAGTGTGACATCGCGATCAAAGACATGCTGCTCTCGCGCAGCCATTGCCGTTTCGAGTTGCGCGGCGAGGAGCTGTGGGTGGTCGATCTGGCCAGCGCCAACCAGACGCTGGTCAACAAGGAAGCGGTCGACGAACGGGCGCTGAATGCCGGTGACCGGGTGGAGGTCGGGCAAACCACGCTGCGCGTGGAACGCGCCGCCGCCGCGGACGAGAGCAATGCTGCAGGCGCTGCCCCGGGGGAAGCCCCGGCCGGCGAGGTGGTGATCGACCTCGGCTTCGGCAAGGCCGACGCGCAGGGGCACGCCGCCAAAAAATCTTTCTTGCGGCCCGTCATCTGGACACTCGGCGCGGTGCTCGTACTGATTGTCGGCACGACGTTCATCCTGGACCCCGCGCGCCGATCGAACGAGGCGGACACAGCGAGGCCGGTCAGCCTAGCGCAGGACAAAACCTTGTTGGTGCAGTACGAGAAGATCGAGGCGTCGACAGACAACATCTTCCGTTACGAACTATCCCTCTCGCCGGCCGGCATGCTGGCGGTCAAGATCGACGATCTGTCCGGCAAGAACCGCCACGTGCGCAAGGAGAAACGGGTGGAGCCGGCGTTGCTGTCCGAACTGGTCCGCGACATCGAAAACAGCGGTTTCTTCGCGCTCGACAAGAGTTTCACCGGTTTCGCGGCCGCACCCAACCAGCTCAACGAGTGGACGCTGACCGTCGCCATCGGCCCGCGCGCCCACACCTGCCGCGTCACCAACCGGCTCGAACCCGAGGGCTTCCGCGCGCTGCGCGAACGCCTCGAAACCTTCAGCAAGAACGAACTGGGCATTTGGGCCATCCAGTTCTCGGCTGAAAAGCTCACGGAACTGGCCCGCAACGCCTTGGGCGTGGCCCGCAAAAAATTCGATGAGCGCGAGGTCAAATTCGGCAATCTGCACGAAGCGATCCGCAGCTATCATGAGGCGGTTTTTTACCTCGACACCGTCAACCCCAAACCCGATTTTTACACGGAGATTGTCGAGGGTGTTGAAGCGGCCGAGGACGAACTCGACAAACGTTACGACGAGCAGCGTTTCCAGGCCAACCGCGCCATCAATCTGCAGGATTGGCCGGCGGCGGCGCGCGAACTGAAGATCTTGCGGGAGATGATCCCGGACACGGCGGACAGCCGCAACAAAGAGGCGACCCAAAAGCTCATCGATGTCGAGGGGCGCCTCAGAAAAATCCGTCGCTAACCTGCCTGCACATTCAAGGGAACTGCCATGACACGCAACCTCGCCACACGCCTCCTCACGGTCCTGCTTGCCGCCTTCACGTTGCACGCCGCCAAAAAAGACGGGCCGACCACCCGCCTGGACGTGACCTCGCAACCGGCCGGCGCTACCGTCTTGATCGATCACAGCGAACGGGGCGTCACGCCGCTCACCCTCATCGACCTCGCGCCGGGCCCCCACCTGGTGCACGTCACCAAGGACGGACACCGAGACACCTTCGAGAGCGTGTCGCTGGAGCCCGGTGTCGTGCGGACGGTGGGCGTCCGCCTCGAGCCGCTCACCGGCATCCTGCTGGTCACCTCCGATCCTCCGGCGTGCGATGTGTCGGTCAAAGGGGTTTCGTTAGGCAGCACCCCGCTGCTCGTCACCACCCTCGAGAGCGGCGCCCACCGCCTCGCGGTCTCTTCGCCCGGCTATCAGACCAAGGAGATCGATGTGACCCTTGACGGACGCACCCCGGTCAAGCAGGAGATCGTCCTGCTCTCCGACTCCGGCACGCTTGCGCTGACCTCCGATCCGGAGGGCGCCGAAGTCTTCATCAACGGCATCGCGCGCGGCCGCGCGCCCTGCCGCATCGACCGCATCCCCGGCGGCACGGTCACGGTCAAGGTCCAGGCCGATGGATTTCTGCCCCACACGCGCGAGATCACGTTGGCCGCCGGCGAGGTCCAGAGCATCGAGGTGAAATTGAAGCCGCTGCCGGGAACGCTGCGCGTGGTTTCGATCCCGGAAGGCGCACGTATCTACATCGACGACGAGTATAAAGGCGAGACCCCTTTCGATCTGACGAAAGCCGAGCCCAAAACCTATCGCGTCCGCGTCGAGCGCGCCGGGCACGAGCCGGTCGCGCGCGATGTGACGCTCGCGAAAGGTGCATCGATCACCGAAGAATTCCGCTTGGCTAAAATCACCGGACGTCTCGAAATCGTCACCGCGCCGTCACGCGCCACGGTTCTGGTCGACGGCAAGAAGGTCGGCATCACCAGCACCCACGGGACCGACAGCACGGCAGTTTCCGACCCGTTCGCGGTTGAGGAGGTGCTGGAGGGCGAGCATGACGTCGAGATCTTCCGCAAGGGCTACGCCACGCAGAAACGGCGTATCACGGTGAAGCGCGGCGAAACGCTGACCCTTCAGTTCAAACTGGAACGGCAGTTCATCCCGAACTACGAGGTCATCACCGCCCGCTCCCATTACAAAGGCGTGCTGGAGTTCATGAACGAGGAGGGTATCCGCCTCGAAATCACGCCGGGCATCAGCCAGACGATCCCGATGAAGGACGTCAAGAAACACGGTCCGTTGACCGAAAGCGAGTGAGCGTGTTCCCGGTCGACGCCATCTTGCCCGGCCTGGCCGCCTCACTGGCAGCCAATCGCACGGCCGTGCTGCAGGCACCGCCCGGGACCGGAAAGACCACGCGCGTGGCACCTTCTCTGCTGGACGCCGCCTGGCTGAAGGGGCGCAAGATCCTGCTGCTCGAACCGCGCCGGCTGGCGGCGCGCGCCGCCGCCGCCTTCATGGCGCGCCAACGCGGCGAGGCGGTCGGCGACACCATCGGCTACCACATCCGTCTCGAACGCCGCGTCGGACCGCGCACGCGTGTCGAGCTCCTGACCGAAGGCCTGCTCACCCAACGCCTGCTGCACGACCCCGAACTCGCGGATGCCGGACTGGTGATTTTTGACGAATTCCATGAGCGCAGCCTGGCCGCAGACACCGCGCTAGCCCTCACGCTCGACACGCGCCGCGCGCTGCGGCCAGACCTGCGGCTCGTCGTCATGTCGGCCACCCTGCGCCCCGAAGCCATTGCCGCGCACCTCCGCGACGCCGACATCCACACGGCTGACGCGCGCCTGTATCCCGTGCAGACGCGTCTGCTGGAGCGCCTCTCCGCCGCATCCCTTCCGCAACAGGCCGCCGGTGCCGTGCTACGTGCGCTGCGCGAGGAGCCGGGCAGCGTGCTGCTTTTTCTGCCCGGCGAAGGCGAGATCCGCCGTACGCTGGAGCTGCTGCGCGGATCCGATCTGCCGCCGGAGGTCTCGCTGCACCCGCTGTACGGTGCCCTGCCGCGCGAGGAGCAGGACGCGGCCGTGGCCCCGCCTGCCCCGGGCCGGCGCAAGATCGTGCTCGCCACCTCGATCGCGGAAACCTCGCTCACCATCGAAGGCATCCGCGTCGTGATCGACACCGGCTGGATGCGGGTGCCGCGTTTCTCGCCGCGCAACGGCATGTCACGTCTGGAAACCCTGCGCATCACCCGGGACCGTGCCGACCAGCGGCGCGGACGCGCCGGTCGCCTCGGCCCCGGAGTCTGCTACCGGTTGTGGGATGAGGCCACGGACCACCAGCTCGCGCCCGAAGCGCTGCCCGAGATCCTGGACGCCGACCTCGCCGCGACGGTGCTGCAGTCCGCCGATTGGGGCACCAGCGCGCGCGACGGCCTGCCCTGGTTCACACCGCCGCCCGACGCGGCATGGCGGCAGGCAGTCGGCCTGCTTCAGGAACTCGGCGCCCTCGCGCCCGCAATCAGCCGGCCCGCCGCAAGCGGCTCCGACACGGCCGAACCGCCCGCGCCGGCGATCACGGCGCGCGGACGCGCCATGGCCGCGCTGCCTGCCCACCCGCGCCTCGCCCACATGATTTTCGAAGCCGCGCGCGACGGCGCCGCACAGCAGGCCTGCCTGTTGGCGGCGGTGTTCACCGAGGCCGCCTCCGAATCATCGGTTCGCTATGAAACCGACGTCCGCCGCCTGCTGGACCGCGTGCATGAGGGAGGCCGCGACGGTTTCAGTTACCGCGTCCATGAGCTTGCCCGGCGCTGGGGCCGCGGCTATGCGGCAACCGATTCGCGACGCCTCTCCGAAGGGCTGCTGCTGGCCTGGGCCTTCCCGGACCGCCTGGCGCGGCGCCGCGACGCCGAGGGCCGTTATCTGCTGCGTAACGGGCGCGGCGCAGTCCTCGATACCGCAGATCCGTTGGCGCGTGCCGAGTGGCTGGTGGCCGCCGAGTTGCTCGACGAGGCCACCGACGCCAAAATCCGCCTGGCGGCGCCGCTCGCCGAAGACGAGGTCGAAGCCGCCTTTTCCGACCAGATGGAACGCCGCGCGCTGACCTTCTGGGATAAACGCAGTGAGGCGGTCATCGCGGTGAGCCGCCTCTGTCTCGGTGCGATCACGGTACGCGAAGGCGGCCAGGCGACACCCGATGCCGACAGCCTGCGCGCGGCCCTGTTCGACGGCATCCGCCAGAAGGGGCTCGGACAACTGCCCTGGAGCAAAAGTGCGCGCGCCCTGCAGGCCCGCGTGCTGTTCTTGCGCCGCGCCCTGCCGGAACAGGCGTGGCCCGACCTTTCCGACGGCGCGCTGCTGGCCGATCTCGACACGTGGCTGGGGCCGTTCTGCGATGGCGTCACCCGCTGGAGCCATGTGGATGCGCTCGACCTGACCGCGATCCTGCTGCGCCGGCTGGAGGCGTGCGGCTGTTCGCGCCGCGCCTTGGACACGCTCGCGCCCACGCACCTGCCGGTGCCCAGCGGCTCGAACATTCAGGTCCGCTACGATCGCGATCCGCCCTACATGGAGGTGCGCATCCAAGAGGTGTTCGGCCTCACGCGCACGCCGGCCGTAGCCGGAGGGCGCGTGCCGGTCGTGCTTCACCTGCTCTCGCCGGCGCAGCGTCCGGTTCAGGTGACCCGTGATCTGGAGAGCTTCTGGACAACCGGTTACGCGCTGGTACGCAAAGACCTGCGCGGACGCTATCCGAAACACGACTGGCCTGAAGACCCGCACGAGGCCAAACCCACACACCGCGTACGGCCCCGTCCCCGACCGTAACACCGATCCCGGCACAGGGTTTTGCGTAAAAACACACGAAAAAAAATCCTGAAAAAATGCGGCTTGACCTTGCCTTGGCGCGGCAGAAAGGCTAAAGTGTGTGGTTCTCATATCAGCACGGGCTGCCGAGTGGCTCCCCCGTGTGGAAGCGAAGACGCGCCGGCGAGTCGGCCAGCCGTCAAAGCGGATTAACCCGAGACGGCGCAGCGTCGTCTCACAGTTAAGGAAACGACACCATGGAAATGCCAGTGTCGAGCCTCACCGGGCTCACCCTCAAAGACCTGCTGGACGCGGGTCTGCACTTCGGCCACCAGACCAAGCGGTGGAATCCCAAGATGAAGCGCTACATCTTTGACAAGCGCAACGGGATTCACATCATCGACCTGACCCAGACCGTCCCGCTGATTGATGAAGCCGCAAAATTCCTGCGCGATACCGTGCTAAGCGGCAAAAAAATCCTTTTCGTCGCCACCAAAAAGCAGGCGCAAGAGGTTGTGAAAGAAGCCGCCGCCGCATGCGGGCAACAATACATGACCGAGCGCTGGCTGGGCGGCACGCTCACCAACAACCAGACCATCCGCCGCAGCGTGCGCCGCATGCGCCAGATTGAAGCGATGGGCCGCAACAACAACGGCGTGCTTTCCATCCACAAAAAGGAAGCGTCGAGCCTGCGTCGCGAGTTGGACAAACTGCAGAAAAACCTCAGCGGCGTCGCCGACATGGAGAACAAGCCCGGCGCGCTCTTCATCATCGACATCTGCCGTGAGCAGAACGCCGTCAAAGAGGCGCTGCGTCTGGGCATCCCGATCGTGGCGATGGTTGACACCAACGCCGATCCTGATCCGATCGACTACGTCATTCCGGGCAACGACGATGCCGTGCGCGGCGTCAAGATGATCGCGGATGCGTTCAGCAAGGTGATCAAAGAGGCGAACGACGAGTACAGCCGGATTGCTGCCGAGCGCCAGCGCCAGCGGGAAGCCGAGCAGGCCTCCCAGGACGCGCAGGAGCGAGCGGCTCGCAAAGCACGCAAGGACCTCGCCGGCACTGAAAGCGCTGACAAGGCCAAAGCCAAGCTGGCCGAGACCCGTAAGCGTGCCGCCAAGGCTGCCAAGGATGCGGTTGACGCGAAAGTCGCTTCGGTCGAGCCGGCAGCCGAGAGTGCCGCGCCGGCCGCCGCCGAGGTTGCCGCTGAAGGAGCCGTCGAGGCCGCAGCTCCGAGCGTTGCCGACACGGCCGTTGCGGCGCCCGCCGCCGAATAATCTGCGGCGGGGTTGTCTGCGAGCCAGGCAGCCCCGCCAACTATTCACCCATTCAGATTGAGGAGACCACCATGGCTGCTATCACTGTTGCACTCATCAACGATCTTCGCCAGCTTACCAATGCTGGCATGATGGACTGCAAAAAGGCGCTTATCGACACCAACGGCGACACGGACGCCGCTGTCAAGATTTTGCGCGAAAAGGGTTTGGCCATCCAAGTCAAGCGCGCCGACAAAGAGTCCAAGGAGGGCACCATCAACGCCGCGTCAACTGAGAACGGCAAGGCGTACGCGATGGCGGAAGTCAACACTGAGACCGATTTCGTTGCAAAGACCGACAACTTCAAGGCCTTTGCCGCGTTGGTGACCCGGACGGCACTCGAGACCGGCAAGACCTGTCCTGAAGAACTGGGCGCGGTGCTGAAAGAGCCGCTCATGACCATTGTCTCGCAGACCGGCGAGAATGTTAAAATCCGCAGGGCGGCGCATTTTGCCCAGGCGGACAACGCGCTGATCGAGTCCTACATCCACATGGGCGGCAAGGTCGGCGTGCTCGTCGAGGTTTGCGCCGGCAAGCCGGAAACGCTGGCGACCGATGCGTTCAAAGAGCTGGTTCACGATTTGGCCCTTCAGATCGCCGCCGCCGCGCCGCGCTATCTGGTCTCCGATGAGGTTCCGGCTGAGGCGATCGAGAACGAGAAAGAGATCGCGCGCAACAGCGACCGCTTCAAAGGTAAACCGGAGAATATTGTTGAGAATGCCCTCAAAGGCATCGTCAACAAGTTCTACTCTGAAGTCTGCCTGGTCAACCAGCCGTTCGTCAAGGAGCCCAAACAGTCGATCACGGATGTCGTGAAGGCGTGTGAAAAGGCAACCGGCGACGCGATCACCATCACGCGCTTCGTCCGATTCCAGCTCGGCGCCGCCTAAGGTGCCGCGCGACCGAAAATCAAGAAAAAGACCAGCGGTCCCGCTGGTCTTTTTGGGATGAAACCAGGAGATGCCCTTATGAAAATGCTGATGTCTCTGTTGGCGCTGTTCTGCAGCCTGCACGCCGTCGCGGATGAAATGACGGTGAAACCTGTGCCGGTTACGCCCACCCAAACCATCAGCCTGTTCAACGGCACCGACTTTGCAGGCTGGACCAAAGTGATCACCGCCGAGCCGGGCAGCGACCCGGACACGACTTGGACGGTGGCCGACGGCGTGATCCGCTGCACGGGCAAGCCTTTCGGCTATCTGATGACGCAGCAGAGCTTTGCGAACTTCATCTTGAAAGTCGAGTACCGTTGGTATGCGCAAACCGAGCAGATGAACAGCGGTATCTTCGTCTTGAAAACCGGACCTGACACCTTCTTTCTGCCGAAGGCCATAGAAGCCCAGCTTAAAAAGGATAACGCCGGCGATTTCGTGCTGCTCTCGCAAGCCACGCTGAACGGACTGGAGAATCCCAAACACAAGTCCGTCAAAAAAATGGCGGCCACGTCCGAAAAGCCCGACGGCGAGTGGAACCGCGTCGAGGTCGTCGTCAAAGGGAACACGGTCACGGTGAGTGTCAACGGGGTCCTGCAAAACAAAGGCACCGATGCCTACACCGATGCCGGCGCCATCTGCCTGCAGAGCGAGGGCGGCGCGATCGAGTTCCGCACCATCACCGTGGAGCCTGTGAGGTAGTCCGGCGGAAGGTTACCTTTTTGTAACCGAACGCCTCTTGTTTTGACCCATCATTTTTGTTATTCTTTAGTCCGTTTCAAGAAAGAAACGAATCTGTGCTAATCGGCACGATTGAAAGGAGTTCATATGAAGAGCCTGTTGATGGTGACGATCATGGCCGCCGCGACGTTCGCGTTTGTCGGCTGCAAGAAAGAAGAGACGCTGGGCGACAAGATGGACAAGGCCGTCAAGTCCGCTGAGAAAGCGGCTGATTCCGCCGCCAATGATGCCGAGAAGGCAGCCGGCGATCTGCAGAAGAAGCTGGATGGCGCGCTGAAGAAATAATTCAGCCCACCTCTTTTTTCGTGACCGGCAGCCGTGCGCTGCCGGTCTTTTTTTTGGCTTTCAGCTTGGATACGGCACGCTGCTGTATTACCCTCCTGTCATGCAAAAGATCTCTTCCACCTGTTTGAAACTCGGCGTGCTGGGCTCAGGGTCCGGATCGAACATGCAGTCGGTCTTGGACGCGATCGCCGCCGGCACTTTGAACGCCGAGATGCGTCTCGTTCTCTCTGACGTGCCGGATGCCCGCATCCTTGAGCGCGCCCGCAGCCATGCGATCCCTTGTGCCTGGCTGGACTGTGCCCCCTACAAGACCAAGCTGGACGGAGAGGCAGAGCAGCGCTGCATCCGGATGCTGCAGGACGCCGGCGTCGACACCGTGATCTTGGCCGGTTTCATGCGGATCGTGAAGCCGGGCCTGCTCGCGGCCTTCCCGCACCGCGTGCTCAATATCCACCCCGCGCTGTTGCCGTCCTTCCCGGGCTTGCAGGCGTGGGCGCAGGCGTTGGCATATGGGGCCAAGGTGGCCGGCTGTACCGTGCATTTCGTCGATGCCGGCACGGACACGGGGCCGATCATCGTTCAGCGCTGCGTGCCGGTGCGAGAGGATGACACCCCCGAATCGCTGCACGCGCGCATCCAGGTTGAAGAACACCAAGCCTATCCGCACGCCCTCAGCTTGCTCTCCGAAAACCGCCTGACTGTCGTCGGCCGCTCAGTTCGCATCGCATAAAAAAACCTGCGCGACGCCGGATGCGTCGCGCAGGTCCAGAAACGATGTTCCAGCCGGAAAGCGTGTTGCGCTTAATCCGTCGGCTTGTCCGTGTCAGCACGAGACTCCGTCGCCTGCGCGTCTGCATCTTCTACGACCGCTTCAGGCGCGGCCACGGGCGTGTCACAGGAGGCAACCGGCGCCGGCGCAGGTTCACCCCCATCGCCAGCAGGCGCTGCCGCCTCAGCTTCAGCGGCCTCGACGGCCGTCTCTTCCGGCGCGGCAGCCGGCTGATCAGGCGTAGCAGACGAAGTCTCTGAACGAGGCGCAGCGGCTTGAGGCTGACGCGCCGCGCCCTGTTGAGCGCCGGCCTGTTTCTCGCCTGGCAACACGCGGAATGCGGGATAATCAAGCGGGCCGCTCAAGACATCGTTGTAATACTCGACCACGTGGCCGCGTTCAACCAGCCACACGAGTTGGACGAGCGTTTCCTTGACTTTTTCCTCGTCGCCGCCAGCGATCGCAGCAACCATCTCCGCCTTGGTACAGGCGGGATGTTCGTTGACATAGGTCAACACATCGCGTAACGCCTGCACCGTGTGCGAAGGATCCAGCGCCAACGGCGTCTTGAGCATGACGAAGTCCTGCCCTTTGGGGTCATTCACACGGAACAGATGAAGCTTGCGGTGGCGGAAAGCCCCGCGCAGCGCGAAAAACAGCGATGCCGGAAAGCGGCGCTCGCGCAGCAGCATATCCTTCAGCGCGAAAAACAGCGGGCGACTCGACGTCTGCATGCCGACCGCCGCCGTGCAGATCAGGTGTCGCACGTTCGCGACCTGTCCCGGCAAAATTTCGCGCAGAAAAACCAGCTCGGCGATATCCCGCTCCATCGCAGGGGCCTTGGGCGCCGGCTCGGCATCCGCTTCGGCGCTTGCGCCGGGATCAGCGGCATCCTCAGCATCCACCGGCTCCGCCACGGTGGGCGCGGCACCCTTGCGACGGTAAATCTTTTTCTTGGTGCACTGCTGCCGCCATTTTTCGATGGCCTCGGGATCTCGCACGGTTTCGATGCGCGCGCGATAGGCCTCCTCGGAGAAGGTCGCGTAACGGGTCCGCAGCATCTCCTGCACCTTGCCGTTAAAACTGTGGTGATTCGGCGGCCCCAGCAACTCACCGCTCATGCCGCAGCGCGCGACACACACGAACGCGCCGGAGGGCGGCTCGCACGCCACCTCCTCCACATCAAAGAAATCATCCATGTGGCGATTCACCAGATGCGTACGGATCTCCTCCTCGGACAGCGCGGGCATGCCGCACACCTTGCATTGGAAGAGCGGCACCTGCTGATCCTTTAACGGTTCAATGCGGACCAGACAGGAGGCCGGATTGTCCAAGAAGAGCCAAGCGATATCGCGCAGGGGAAACGCACGATGCGACGTCTGAATGCGGCGAATGACCGCCCCCAGCGCCTTCTGCTCGGGCAGCACACGAATTTCAAGCGGCAACGCAGGCACCTCGGGGCGATCCTGCCGCGGCGGCCCACGGAAATCACGCCGAGGCGGATAGCCACCTCCGGATTCCGGTCTGAAACCACCCTCTGCGCGCGGCCCGCGCAGATCGGCGACAGCCGCACGCGACTCAGGCCGCGGCATATTGCCGCCGGCAGGTCGCGCCCCGCGGTCATTCTCGCGGCGCGGTGGACGACGGTCCGGCTTGCGGCGGTCGCGACCGTCAGCCTCTCGCGGCGCACGGCGGTCACGACCGTAATCGCGCCCTCCCCGCCGGGAATCGCCGTCATCCGCAAACCGTTCGCTCTGAAAGCGCTGGATCGTCTCCTCGGGCGACGTGCGCGCCCAGCTCGGAGCAAAGTTCAAATCCAGTACAATCCCGCCGTTGTCCTGACCCTCAGGCTTCGCCTCTTCATTCTCACTCATGGTGATTCTATGTTACCGTTTGTTTGACCGACCGGTCAATGTGATTTATGACACATGGCCCGCCGCGACAGCGGCCAAGAGGCCGCCGTTCAGCACAATTCGTTTCTGGCGGTCGCTCAGCGCCGCCGTGGCTGTGAACGAGGTCCCGCGCGTCGCGTTCACAAACGTGACCCGACCGTCACCCGCCAGCGCCGACCGGAACCCGTCACACGCCAGCTCGTCACCTTGCGCGACCGCATCGTAATCCTCCGGACGATCAAAGATAAACGGGACGATACCGAAGTTGATCAAGTTCGCGCAGTGGATGCGTTCGATGCTCCTCGCCAACACCGCCTTGACGCCCAGGTACATGGGGCACATGGCCGCATGCTCGCGGCTCGACCCTTGCCCGTAGCTTTCGCCGGCCACGATCACGACGTGACGTCCCGCGTCACGGATCGCCGAGGCGTTCTTGTAGAACGCAGCATCGACATGCTCAAAGACATACTTCGCGTACTGCGGCACATTCGAGCGGTACTTCAGGCGCGCGCCGGCCGGCATGATGTGGTCGGTCGTGATCTTGTCGCCAACCTTGACGGCCGCCACGCCGTTGAGTGTCTCGGGCAGCGGCTTCCCGGCAGGGACCTCGCCGATATTCGGTCCGCGTACGATCGCCGTCTCCGGCACGCCGCGGCCGGCCGTCTCGCGAAAAAGAAACATGCTATCATCCACGTCAAACGTCGCCGGCTCTTCGACACCGGCCGGGACCGCTTCACAGGCGCGCGGATCGGTGAACACGCCGGTCAGCGCCGCCGCAGCAGCAGTCTCGGGACTCACGAGAAAGATCTGCGCGCTCAGCGTACCGGAACGCCCCTCAAAATTACGGTTGCTGGTGCGCAGGCTCACGGCGTCCGTGCCGGGCGACATATGGTTGCCGATGCAGAACCCGCAGGCGTTCTCCAGAAGGCGCACGCCGGCCTGCACTAAATCGGCGAGCAGCCCTTCCTTGGCCAGCATCGCCACCACCTGCCTCGAGCCCGGTGCCACACCGACCTCCACGTCAGGATGCACCTTGCGGCCGCGCACCATCAGGGCCACGGTCTTGAGGTCACGGTAAGACGAATTGGTGCAGGAGCCGATCAGCACCTGATTGACGCGGCGGCCGGCCAGCGAGGCGATCGAGGCGACATTCCCGGGCGAGTGCGGGCATGCCGCCATGGGCTCCACAGCACCCAGGTCGATCTCAACCGTCTGCTCGTAATCCGCTCCGTCATCGGCCGTGAGTTCGACCCAATCCGCCTCGCGTCCCTGCGCCACCAAAAAAGCATGTGTCACTGCGTCGCTCGGGAAGACCGAGGTGGTGACCCCCAACTCCGCGCCCATATTGGTGATCGTCGCGCGCGCCGGCACGCCCAGTGTCGAAACGCCCGGCCCGGCGTACTCCAGCACGCGCCCGACATTGCCTTTCGTTCCGAATCGCGCCAGCACAGTCAGGATCACGTCCTTCGCCGAGACGCCCGCCTGCAACGCCCCGGTCAGCAGCACCCGCGTAACCTTCGGGCAGGTCAGATAAAAAGGGCCGCCGCCCATGGCCACGGCCACGTCGATGCCGCCCGCGCCGATCGCGATCATGCCGATACCGCCGCCGGTCGGCGTGTGCGAGTCGCTGCCCAGCAGGGTGGCGCCCGGTTTGCCGAAGCGTTCCAGATGAAGCTGGTGGCAGATGCCGTTGCCCGGCCTCGAGAATACGATCCCGTACCGTTGCGCCACGCTTTTCAAATAGGCGTGGTCATCCGCGTTTTCAAACCCGACCTGAATCGTGTTGTGATCCACATAGCTCACCGCCAGATCGGCCTTCACGCGGTCAAGCCCCATACTCTCAAACTGCAGGTAGGCCATCGTGCCGGTCGCATCCTGCGTCAGGGTTTGGTCGATACGGATCGCGAGCTCCTCGCCAGGAACCAGACTACCGGCGACCCGGTGCGCCGAAAGGATCTTCTCAACAATGTTCTTCGCCATGCGTTGCTCCTGATTGAAAGCCCGTATGGTGCATGAAATGGCGGTGCGCAACAAGCCCAAACTTGGCGTCACCGGCCAAACACGATAAAGCAGGCATCCTGAGCCCCGAGAAAGATGGAGGCCGTTACCCGCCCGTCCGCCTCGCGGCGGACATCCGTCTCGACCCGGCCGATCTCTCCGGTCAACGGATCCCAGCGTTCGGGCACCCCCTTGCCCGTATCGCGGAAGACACAGGTCACGCGCCCCGGTTCCGTATGCTCGTTGACGAGAAAATAGAACTCATGCGTTGCCGAGCGCCGATGGACAAACCGGACCTGGAATCCCGCTGTATCCGTCCGCCACACCATATCCGGCGTGATGCCGGGCAGCGGGTCCGAACAGTGTGCCGGCACCCTCGCCACGTCCCCCCCAGCGAGTTGCGTCAACCGCGAAACAACGGACGCTCCCCCGTCTTCGGCCTCTTCCGTCAGCAGCCAGACGCGCACGCCGCGTGCTGCGATCATGCGCACGAGACGTTCATTCTCGGCATGTCGCAGCACCGGCTCTGCGACGGCCAAACCCGTATACTCGCGCTCCGATTCAAACAGGATCCGGCCGTTTTTGACGGACGCGGCTGCAAGCATCACGCCGTTTACGGCATCCGCCGAATAACCGGCCAGAACGGGCAACGGGCTCTCTGCCCAGACCACGAGGTCGCCAACCGGCACGCCCTGCTGCAGCAGAAGCTGGCACCTGTGCGCATAGAGGCAGCCGTCGCGCAGCGAACGGAAGGCCGTGTCGTCGCTGGGCAACGCGCCGCCGACATCCAGCAAAAGCCGTGTCGCACCGTCCGCATACAGGCCGTCGAGCGCATGCTTCCAAGGAAACGGCAGCAGCACGGCGGCCGGCGAGGGCTCGACCTCGTGCGGCGCCAACCACCCCATCACCACGCGCCGTCCCAGGGTACGCGCTCCGCCAGCGGCCCGCGCATTGGCTTCGCGCGCGGCAGCGCGCGATGATCCGACCAGTATCGGGCGGCGGAAACGCCACGCGACCTCGACCGGATCAACGGGCGCCTGATCAACACGAATACCGGCATCCAGCCCCGCTTCGTGTACCAGCTCATCCACCGTCTTGCCGCACCGTTCACGCCAAAGGGTGCACACGGTCTGCGCCATCTGCTGCCGTACAAAGGCGGCCGTCGCCTCACCGCCCACCGCCACGCCGGTCCATGCCGGAAGGGAACGAGTCAACCCCAGTCCGCTGCGCTTCAAAAACGTCTCAGGCATGTCAGCAGCCCATGCCATGTCTGTACGAGGAAGCCCAGACAGGTGCACCCAGAGAAGCGTGCTGCCGTACGTCTGTTTCAGGCGACTTTGACAGGCAAAGAGCCATTGGTTGACATGCCGGAAAAATGCCGTGCCGTCATAAGGATCGATCCGAGGCGGCTCGGCATCGACGACGCCAAACCGATAGACCCTCCATACGCCGCCTGTCGGCAGCGACTGGGCGGACAGATCCACCAGGTGGTGCGGATGCAATTCAGTCACGCCGACGGGCACGGCCTGGCACGTTACGCTGCGATAGGAGTCTGGCGGCGTGGCGACCCGCGGTGTCATGCGCGGCACGCCGTCGGAAGCAGGCCGCACGGTTTCTGCGGACCAGACCCATTTCTTCGCATGCGGCGCGGATGCCGCCTCGTCCTGCGAGATGAAAAAATCAGTGAGCCCCGTTTCGAGCCCCAACTGGCGCGCGCGGTCCAGCGCGCGCGCCACCCCCTCCCACACCGCTTCGTCTGCCGTCGGCACGGCAAGAAGAACACCGCCGGCGCCGATATCGCGCGCCCGTTCAAGCTGGCGCCCCACGCCCTCCCCCAAGAGCCCCTCGCGGTCTGCGGTGAGCGATATGCAGGGACGGGCTGCGTTCGGCGGCGGCGCGCGGAACTGCTCGTCAAGTTCCGTCCCGCACGCGCTCACCGCCAAAGCACAGCCCAAACGCGTGAACCATGCACATGAACCCGTCAAGTTGACCGTCATGCCGCCGACTTTAGCATACTTGGCCGATATCCGCCACAGTGACAGCGCACCAAAACCGCCCGATAAAAAAATTAAAAATCACTCATTTTCTTCTTGCGCATGCCGAAGAACCGTGAAACACTAGCAGCGATCAATGGTTATATTTTCTTGCAAGGAGTGAAGAGCATGCCCTCCGAGCTATCCAGTGAGTGTACAGAAAGCGGGCCGCAAGGCAAGAAGGCGGGTTTGGGCTTGGCGTTGTCAGTCTGCATCGCCGGCGTGTGGTCTCTTTCACTCGCCGCGCATGCGGCCTTGAGTCCGCCGCTCGCGGAGGACGGTTCGCGCGGCGGTCTGGGCACGATCACCTCTTGGTCATTCGCGTCGAACAACGCAGGCCGTGTCACGCTGCCCGGAACCGTTCTGGACCGCTTTGATCAGACCGGCACGCCTTTCTTCTCAAGCTCCTTCTTCCGCGGCAACCTCTACCATGCCGACGCGGCCTGCACGCTGCTGGGGCACGAGTTTTACTTGGAACGAAACACGCCCGTCGAGGTGACGTTCAGCGTCTACGAGGGCGCCACCGCCGCAGGGCCCTTCATCCGGGTCGACGAGGTGACCGTGCTGGCCCCGGCCGGAACGGGATATGTCGCAAGCGGACAGCGCGGCGTGACGCTGCGCGCGGGCTATACCTACGCGGTCGGCGCGGCCGTCGCAGAATCGGCGTATTTCCAGCGCCCCACCGTCACCCTGCCCTTTGACAACGGCGACCTGAGCTGCGTGAACGGGCTCCTTTTTTCCGGCCTCCCCGGCGCCACCGTCAGCGCGTTCAGCACGGCCACCAATCCTTACCGGCAGCGCCTGCGCCTGGGCGGTCCGAGCGATGTCGTGCCCGGCGGCACCACCCTGATGCTGTTGGAAAGCGTCGGCATGAGTATGCGCGGCAACCTCTACGCACCCTCACAAAACACCTGGTTGCTCGGGCACGGCCTCTATGTGCCGCGCGGCAGTGACCGAACGATGCGTCTTTTCGTCTACGAAAGCGCCGAGCGCACCGGCACCTACGCGCGTGTCGATATGCAGACCGTCACCGTGCCGGCCGGCACCAACTACATCGCGGTCTCCACCCGTATCCCGATGCAGGCCGGACGCTTCTACATGATCGGTGCCTGGGGCACCAGTTATTCCTGTTACCGGGCCAGCGGCTATTATGCCACACCCCAGGACTTCTCATGGGGCCGCGCCGTCGAGGGTTATTCGAGTGTTTACCTTTTGAACGGACCTCCCGACACCTTCGTCAAGTCATCGACAACCAACACCACCGTCTACTGGGGCTGCGTCACCGTCGGCGACCTGCCCGCCTTGCGTATGGACACCTCCGTGTACAACCAGATGTCGACCAACAGCGCCACGGTCCTGCTCGACACGCAAGGGTATGACAATCTCTACCTCGCCTTTGACCACCGGGAAGCCGGCGACGAGGCCCATGACGGGGACGGCGTCTTCGTCAGCTCCAACGGCACCTCGTTCCGCAGGATCTTGCAGATCGACACCACGTCGTCGGGCTGGACCCGTCATGAGATCGACCTGATCCCGCTGGCGCGCGCCGCCGGCGTGCCGACAGACGGACAGCTCCATGTGCGTTTCCAACAGATGGACAATTACCCGTGGACCGGCGGGGACGGGCGCGAATTCTCCGGCATCCTGTTCCACGCCAAGCCGGATTTTGGCTGGTATGCGCTGGACACGACCCAGCCGAAATATCTGTTCCGCGGCAAAGTCGTTAAAACATTTTCTCTCTCCGGCACACTGGCGCTCGCGGGCGGAACCAACGCCGTGGCGGATCTGGCAATCAATACGCGTTACCGATTAAACGACCCGGTCGGGCCGGTGCAAACCACATACGACGCATTGTCCCTCGATCTTCCGGCGCTGGGCCATCGCCACATGCCCTTCGGCACCACCGTCACGGTCCCTGCCTCCACCACCCTCACGCAAAGCGTTTATCAGATCCATGTCGACCTGGACTACGGGGCCAACTTCAGCGAGGGCAACGAGAGCAATAACACCGACCGCACCGAGTTCCTTGTCAACCACTACGCCGGCACCCTGCGCTTCGGCACGGTGTCCACCTTTGTCACGCTGAGCGACTGGGATTTCCAGGTCGGCTACGGGGCTCCCCTTTTCTCGCCCGAGCGGCACGTCATCACCGGCAACGGCACGGTCGCCGGACAGAGCTTCTCCTTCACGAACCTGAAGGTCCGCAAGGATCCCATAACCGGAATCTACAGCGTCGACCCTGCCGAAACCCAGACCATCACGCTGTATGGCCTGACCAATACCCTCGGCAGCGTGTCTGGCGTCCGTTTCCGCTATAACAGCCCGATCACTCTCAGCAAAGACGGCGCTCAGGGCATCGTCTCGGCCCTCATGCCGGCCGGCTGCGCCTTCGCCGCGCGTCCGGACATGCCGTGGGGCATGCCTTTCACCGACGCCATCCCGGTCTGGTTCAACAGCCTGCTGTATCCGACCGGCATCCTGACGACCGCCCCGCCCTATGGCTTTTTCTTTGAAGAGTCCAAGCCCCTCTACTTTGATGTCACCAGCCTGCAATGGGACACCGCCGCCGGCAGACTGTCTCTCACGGTCGCCGACCTGCTTTATGCGCACGCGCCGGCCCTTGATGAACTTGAGGCGCTGAAATCCGCCGGCCTGATCAGCAGCCAAGACGCGCTGCGCCGCAGCAACGACGGTTATTATCGTACCGCAGCCCCGCTGAGCGGCACGGTCCAGGTCACGCCGGACAGCGCCGGCGCCGCGCAACTCGACTTTGCGGTCTCTCTGAAAGCCGGCGCGTTTGTCGCGCACATGCCCTACGATGTCGCCATCGACTGGCGAGACACCGGCCACCTTGCCATCTCCAATGACCTCCCGGTGGTTGACCCGGCCGCGAGCGTACTGAACGACGGCCAGGATATGCGCGTCACCTATAACAGCGGCTGTCCCGGCGGATGTGTCGGCGGCGACATGATCCTCACTCAGGAGTGCTACAACGCGTACGCGGCCTTTTTCTTCACGCAGGACGGCGGCCTCTTCGTGCCCTGCGAGTTCCGAGGCGTGGATGCGGAGATCCACTGGGGGTATATCGCGTCGCTCGGTCGGCATGCCCAGAATGCTTTCGGTTTCCGTGAAGGGGTGTTCCACATGCCCGGACACTTCCTGAAACGCGCGGATTGTCCGCCCGTGCTCTCCGCCGATGACACCCCCGGCGCCCTCCTCTTGACCGGCGTGGAGCGAAATGGCGACGAATTGATCCGGCCTCACGGCCAGGGCTATGCGGAGGGCGACGGCGCCTACGCGGGGCTGACTGTCGCCTATGAGGGCCCTGACTGCGAAGGCACCATGAGGCTGGGCGGCTCCGGAACGCTCGGGCCCTTCCGGCTGGACGAAGCCTGCAAACTCTACGTGCGCCATTCGGGCGTCACCGGCATCCAGCTCGCGGATGAGACCCTGGGGAGCAGCTCCGTCATGCTCTACGGCTATCCGTTCCGGCTCAATTACCTGGCCTTCGCCTACCTCTCCAATATGAACACCGACTCGCGCTCTGACGGCGATCTGTTCGTGCCGGCACCGACGGATTTCAATCTGGCGTTTGACCGGCTCAACTTGAACTGCTTTGGCGATGTCGAATCGCTCTCGCTGCCCTCGCCGGCACCTGAACTCACGCTCGCCTACTGGTCCGCCCGCGTCAAGCCCACAACGGCGCTCTTCACCTCGACCGACCCGTGCGCGGTGGGACAGAAGACGCTGGTCATGGATATTTCCACGGAGGTCGACAACCTGCCCGGACGGCTTTTCGGCCGCATCGGCGTGCTCGCGAACGGCAACCTCGCCTGCTCGAACGACATGATCGGCTGCGATTCGCGCCTGACCCTGCCCGCCAGCGTCACCCTGCCCGGTCCGAACGGCGCCAGCTATACCCTGCGCCCAGCCTCCAAAGGCTACTTCAACGATTTCCGGGCCTGCGGCGACCGGGCGCAGACCGGCGACGGACTTCTGACCTTCGCGGGCGAAATCGATGTGCCCTTCTTTGAGAATCTCCTGGTCCAAGGCTTCACCGGTGCCGATACCGGCGGAGCGACCTCGCCGCTCTACCTGGTCGGCGGCTGGCCGACCAAAGGCTGGAAGATCGGCAGCGACACGCCCTTTACTGATCCGGAATTCGACACGGCCAACGCGGCTCATCCCACCGGCACCGGCAAGCCTCCGTTCTCGGAATACCTGGCCGGCAGCCATGCCGACTACATCCCCCGCGCCCGGCGTGAATGGATCAGCGGCATCGGTTTCGATATCGGCGTGCGCTGGGATGCGCCGACCCGCTCGTTCCGTTCGCCGGCACCGAACACCCGTGACCTGTTTGTGGTCCAGACCGAATACAACGTGCCCCAACTCACGCCGCAGCGCGCCGAGATCACCTTCGGCTTGCAGTACGGCGAGATGCCTGCCCTCAATCTCTCCAGCGTTTTCTTTAATGCCGTCGACGAGGCCACCGGTATCTCAGCGTGCTTCACAAGCGTCGTCGGCAACGTGGTCAACTCGGTCATGGACCGCGGCATTGACGCGCTGGAAACGGTCACCGCCACCGATCCTGCCGAACTGTTGGCCAACACCCTAGCCAGCGAGATCGATCCCTTTGTCGATTCGCTCTATGTCGCCCTCTCCAACGCCCACGCATCAGGCAGCAGCTCTGTCTCCAACGTGCTGGCGCGCTACGTCCGGGGCGGCGCGGGCGCACCGGCCCATAACCTGCGCCACATCCTCGACACGCTGGTCGACGGCAGTTCCGTGATAGAGGATGGGATCGGCCTCGCCGACGACCTGCAGGCACGCATCGACGAGGCCGAGCAGCTTATCAACGCCGTGGCCTTCACGGTCGATGATCCGGTGATGGGCACCGCCGACGGTCTGCTCAACAAGCTGGGCGACGACTACCCGCTCCTCGAAACGCTCGGCCGCATTTTGATGATCTTCGCCATCCCCTCCATGATGGATGCTGATTCGGCCATTGAGGATACACTCGGCACGGTGATGGAAAGCATCGAGCCCGCGCTCGACACCATCAAAGAGACTCTGGGCGAGGTTCAAACCCAACTGGCCGACGTGCGCAGCACGCTGGAAGAGGCGGGCGAATTCCGCAACGAGCTGGCCGCCTTCCTGGATCCGGCGCAGCTTCAGGCGGTCGCGGACGCGATCGCCAGCCAGATGGAGAGTGAACTCGGCGCGCTGGAGGGCGCGTTCTCGCCGTACGCCAACTATACTCAAGACGAGATCAAAGCCCTGCTCCGCGCCGCCATCGTGGACGCACTGCGCAGCGCGTCGCCTATTGCAGAGCTGCAGCGCGTCGTCCGCGCCCGCATGCTCGATTTCGACCGCCAAATCCGGGAGGGCGTCAGTTCCGTCATGGCGCAGGTCAACACCGCGATGCGGGAAACCCTGTCGGAAATGGTCGGCAGCTTGGACGACACGATTTCCGGCATGACGGGCGATCTCTCCGACGTGATCGGCACCGGGCAGATCGAAGGGTATGCCCACATCTCCGGCGATTCGCTCGACAAGCTGCGCCTTGATCTGCTGGCCCAGATGAAGGTGCCCGAAGAACTTGAATTCAAAGGTTATCTTGAGATCGTCAACGAGCAGGCCACCGCATCGGCCGGCTGCGCATTCCCCGATGGCGACACGTATAAAGTCACGCTGGGCGCGCAAGATGTCGCGTGCGACTGGCTCGGCTCCGACGCCCGCATCAACTGCGCCTGCTTCTTCACCATCAACAGCGGCACGCCCAAAGGCCTGGGCGGCGGCATCGAGCTGGTGGGCGGCAAGATCAACTTCGAGGCGATGGAGGTCGAGCGCTTCGGCGCGGCTGTGGCGTTCGGTCTGCTGGAGAACTACCTGGCCGCAGCCGCGCGCGTGACCACCCCGGCCGGCGTGGAGATCGAAGGCGGCGTCTTCTTTGGCCGCACCTGCACGCTCGACCCGCTGCTGATTGTGGACCCCGAGTGCGGCACGGTCTTCGGCGAACCGCCCTTCACCGGCGCGTATGTGTACGGCGAAGGCTGGATGCCGATCTACGATTACGGCTGCCTCTTCAGCATCAGCGCCGGTGCCGGCTTGGGGGTCTTCTATTTCATGGAAGGGCCGACCTACGGTGTCCGCGTCATGCTGGGTGCTTCAGGCGAAGCGCTTTGCGTGGTCAGCGTGCGCGGCGAGATCGAGGTCTACGGTCTCAAGCAGGGCGACGCCTACCGCGCGCGCGGCAAAGGGAAGGTCAAAGGCAAAGTGGGGTGCTGCCCCTTCTGCGTGAAATTCAACAAGACCGTGACTGTGACCTATGACGATGGAGAATGGGATGTGGATTATTGAACAGAGAACGCCGTGCCTGAGCCTGCTGGCCGGGGTAGCGGCTGTTGCCGTCGCAGGGCTGCTGCATGCGCAGACCGACGACCCGATGCTGTTCTGCATGGGCACGTCGATCCGCGCCGGCGGCAAAGACTGGGCGTATGTCTTGTGGGAGGTCAATGATGGCGCGCCGCTGCCTGACCCCGCCCTCTCCGTCCACGCGCGTCCCGGCGGTTTCACCGATCCAGGCACCTTCACTCGCGTGACCGTCGCACAGCGCCAGACCGACCCCGCCACCGTGGCCTGGCTGATCGCGCGCGCCGAGTCGATCGGACAGAGCGCCGCCGACCTCGCCCATCTGCTGGACACCGTTTTCGCCGACCTCGCGCTCAGTCCTGGCTTGAGCCTCGAGGCGCGGCTGGCCGCCGTGATCCGCGCCGGCGCGGAGAATCCCGAAGCCGAGGAGAACCTGCGGTTTCTGGCCCGACGCCATGCCGCGATTGCGATGGCATTGGGACGCGCCGTCCTGGTCCCGATCACTGCGACAGGGCAGACCACCCTTGAACTGCGCGCGTTCGACCCCGCCGGCGGACAGGAAGGTCCCCTGCGCGGTCGCGTCAGCGTAACCGCCAACGCCCCGCGTATCCTTCCCGCACCGCTGAATGTGAGCGGCACCACAGAAGCGTCGCCGCGCGGACACCTTGTCATCGGCGTGCGCTGGGATGTCTCCGACGCCTACCGGCGCGTCTCCCTGCTCGGGTTCGGCTTTAACGTCTATCGTTTGGACCGCGATTTCGCGGTTGCGCACAACTACCACATCACCCCGCCGGGCCCCGCAGAGCTGGCGACGTTGCTGGCCACGCACCCCCAGGCCGTCAAACGCGCCAACCGCCTGCCAGTCCTGATCGACGAAGACGATGTGCCGCCGGACCGTCCCTACTTCAATGACGACAATGACCGTTTCGCGCCAGACGGTGCACCGTTTGCCGCCGGCCAGCAGTTCTATTACTTTGTGACGGCCTGCGACGTGCTCGGACGCGACGGCGAGGTCTCACAAGGCGTGCTGCTGACCGCGTGTGACCGGCAGGCCCCGCTCGTCCCTGTCGGCGTGCGCGCACGGCGGCTGCGGACCTTTGACGGGACCGCGCGCGACTATGGCGTCGAGATCTCCTGGCAGCCGAACCCCGACACCTCCAACGACACCACCACCGCCTACTGGATCTACCGCTACGCCAGCCAAGACGACCCCACCTTCCGGTCACGTGATCCCCTGCTGAACCGCATCGGCGGACCGGTCGCGCAAAACACCAACCTGACCCGCCAGGTGTACATCGACACCACGCCGGGCGAGGCGGATTTCGGCCGGCGGTATTACTACACCGTGCGCGCCATCGACAACAGCGCGTGCGGCGGCAACTGGTCCGGGCACAGTGCGCCGGTTGCGTGCAACCTGCGCGACGAGGATGGGCCCGGCCTGCCCTCGGCCACACTCTTCGTGGACCGGCTCGATGTCACGGTCACGGCGGAGGAGGCTCCGGTCGACATCACCGAGTCGCCCATCGACCGGGGCGATTTCCGGCTGGTTTGCAAGGTGCCGCAAGCGTGGTTGCGCGACCCGGTGCAGTCGGTCTCCTTCTATCAGCGTGAAGCACGCGATGAAAACGCGCCGGTCCTGTTTATCGGGCGCTACACGTTGGGTGACGGGATGGCGGCTGTCACCAGCCGATACCTGCGTGTCGACAGCAAGATCAACTGGTTCTTTTACTGCCAAGTCAAGTTGCGCGACGGGACACTGTCAAACTTAGCGCGAAGCGGACAGTTTCTTGCGCATTCCAAACTCATGATCTGCCGCCACGTGCTGTTCAATGCACTGGGAACGGTCACGCGCGTGCCCGCTGATCCGACCGATCCCGGCGTACCGCCTTCTGGCAGCCTCGTGCCGACCGTGACGATCCATTTGGACGCAGACTCCGTGGAGTGGCGTCTCTTCACGCAGATTGATAACGGCCCGCTGACGCTTGCGCGCCAAGGCCTCGGCACTCCCAACACCGACATCTCCGACATCCGGGCCGATGTTGAACGGTATCTGCATTGTGCCGACGTGAAGTATTTTGTGCAAACGTTTGACAACAACGGCAACCCGAGCCCGCTGAAGTTGATTGGACACGCCTTCGTTCCCGGCGCGGCTCCGGCTGCGCTGGAGTATGTGGCGGTCGAGCCGTCCGGTACCAGCAACGCCCCCACCTTCACCGTCACATGGGTCGGATCGCCGCACGGTGTCGATCATTTCGAACTGCATCTCGGCATGCCGATGAGCGAACCGCCCGAGTCTCTGGCGGGCGCGGGGCTCAGCACCAATCTGATCAAGGGCACGGGCACCGCGCTCGCCGTGCCGAACACAGACGGCACGCAGGAAACCTACCTGATGGCGATGTATGAGACGCCGCGTGTCGGCGCGGCCTTCGGCGATCCAGACAGCGACCTGTTCACCGTCACGTTTCCCGCACAGATCAACTCCCGGATCTTGGTGCAAATCCGGCCTGTCGGCCGTTGTTCGGAGGGCGAGATCTCGTACCGTCAGATCGCCTCTTGGACGTTGCCGGCCCCGCTCAGCCAGGTCACGGTGCCCTGGCCGGCCCGCTCGCTGCCGCCGGTTGCCGCGCCGATCAACACGGCCATCAAACCGCTCTTCCTCCCGTATCAAGACTACAGCGATGCCGTGTCCCGCGAAACCGCAGCGATTGCGATCGGCCGTGTCGACAACAACTCCGACATCATGCACCGCCAGGCGGACGGCTACCTGCTGCCCACAGGCAATCCGCTCGAAGCGTTCTTGTACGCGCCTGACGACGCCTCCGACACCCTGCTGCCCTTTGTTCTTTACCGGCGTCAGGTCGCCAACTCCCTTTTCCCGAGCGTATCCGGACAGTATGTCCAGGTCACGCCGATGATCGAGCATTTCGCCTCGGTCATCGACGCGCCGACCGGAAAACGCCGTATCCTTGATCCCTATCTGGTGATCGGCCGACTCGACCCTCAGGTCGCGGAAGACTTTCACACCATCTGTGTACGCGACCGCTTGGGCATCGTCGGCGGAGCCGCCTATGAGTATCTGTTGATGCGTTTTGACGAACGCCGCGAACCGCGCGACGTTCTTAAACTGGGAAGCGTCACGATTCCCGCAAGGTAACACCATGAGAACGCCACGCGCCATTCTGTTGCTGACCGTACTCTGCGCCGCGTACGTCGCCCGCGCGCAGATCGAGCCGCCGCGGCGGATCACCCGCACCCCGGCGGAATTCTCCTGTCTGCTCGATGCGGACGGCGACGGCGACCTTGACCTCGTTACCGCTGACCGCGCTTCCGGACTGCTCCGCGTCGGGCGTCGCACCTCAAGTACATCGGTCACATGGGAATCTCCGACATCCGGCGGGATTGCACCGCTTGACGGCTTCACGGCGGGGCGGGTGCTCACCAACGCCCGTCACGCCGTTGTGCTGACCGGCATGCTGGCGAACCGCGCGGCCGTCCTGGACCTCGCCTCAGCCGGCAGCGCGCGCACCCCACGCCCGCTCTTTCCTCAGAGCGCCGGCCCCCGGCTGGTTGTCGCTCTCAACACCGTCCCGGCGAGTTCAACCGACGAACTGTTCCTCTCCTCGGACCTCAACGGCGGCGGCGCCTTCTTCCGCCAGCTCTTCCAGACCACGGGCTTTGGCACGTTCGCGCAGCTTGACTTCGACAACGGGCCGTTCCCATTCACATTTGCAGCCGGCCTCTGCATGTCAAACGGGGCAATCCCGCGCGTGGCAGGCCTGCTGCCAGACACCGACGAGATCTACCTGTTCTCCATCGGCAATAACGGCGCTTCCGTCGGTCTGCAACCCCCGCGGAGCGTGCCGCTTTCAGACAGCTCACAATTCATCTTCGGAGGCTTCGTTCCCACAACCCCCTTGGGCCAATTCCTGGTCTTCACACCCGGCGCGCAGACCGCCTACAGCATTCCTCTGGAGCCTAATCACACGTACGGCGCCGTTTTCGGCACCGCAACGCCGCTCGGACTGCCCGTCAGACCATGGTCTATCCAGCTTGGTCCCGGTGTCCGTCAGCTCACGCTAATCACCGCCAACGGCGCGGCCAGCGTGTATGACTTCGACGGCACGACGCTCGCACCGCACAGTACGATGGAATTACCTGCAGGCGTTTCAGGCGGGTTCACCGCGCTGTGCGCAGATCCTTCGGCCGGACAGCTCTTCATGTTGATCGACACCGACGGAGACCGCGCGTCGGACACGTCCTGCCGCTATACCTTTAACGGACGTTCCTTCGTGGCGGCAGACCCTGCCGTGGCCATGCCCGCTCTTTCCGAACGCGCAGGACGGCCCAACACTTTAGCCTTTGTTGGCGAACCGCTGGTCAACACCAATGCTGCGCGCATCGCTGCTTATACGGTGGCCGATTGGTCGGTGAGCGCCAGCGGCGTGACGCCATCCACCACCATTCAGGCGGCCATCGACCGCGGTGCCGCGCTCGGACTCGGAGTGCCTGCCGCCACGGTCATCAACGACGTTCCGGCCGATGCCACCCATCTGCTGCTCGATCAACTCGCGTCCGACATTGCCGTCCAACCGCTCTTCACGGCGGCCGGCGAAAGTGTCAGCGTGCCCCGCATGGAACCGGAAGGCGGCCTTTTCGACAGCGCGGTGCAGGTCACAATCACCGCGCCGGCGTCCGTCACCCGCATCCTGTATCGCCTGAATGCCGCCGATCCGTGGACCCAAAGTGCCGGACGGACTCAGACCTTCTGGCTCTATGCCGACACCACTGTGCAATGCTTCGGCTGGAACAATGCGAACAATCGGACAACCCCGATCATCAGCGGCGACTTTACCTTTTCCCGCCCTCCGGAAGAGCAGGACAGCGACGGTGACGGTGTGCCCGACTTTGTTGAGCTCGCTTTGGGGCTTGACCCGGCCGGGGGTCAGGATGATGACGGGGACGGCCTCTTAGACCTCGACGAGATTCTTGGCGGTACGCGACCGGACCTCGTAGACAGCGACGGCGACGGCGCGACCGACCGCGAAGAACGTGCCGCCGGCACCGATCCCAACAACGCATCCAGCGTGCCCAGCGAAAGCCAGATCTTGTCCGGCACGCAGAGCGCCAGTGAGCGGCACGCGGTATTCGACCTCTTTCTAAGCCCTCGGCCCTACGATGGCGTGATCGCCGCGTACACCGTGGCCGCCACCAACGTCCCATGCCGCATCACGGCTCTCGATGGCTCGCTGCTGGCATCCTCCGTCACCCGCGAAACCTACTATCCCTATGTGCCGATGCCGAATCTCTTTTTCAGCAATCTTCCGATTCCGTTTGAAGGACTGTTTGCCGGCTTTACGACTCCCGCCCATTTTAACGTCTACACCTTATCCGCCGATCCTCGCATCGGGCGCGAGCTTGTCAAGCTCATCACCGCGCCGGCCCAACCTCCGGTCAGCGTGGCCTACTCCTGGTCAGGCGGCGATCCTTCCGCCGAGGTCACCGCGTGGTCCAATGCCGCGCAGACGGCGTACGCCGCAGCGGTCAGACCCGAGCAGGGCGAATCGGCGACCGTCGTGGACACCCTGACAGCCGCGCTCTTTGAAACCTTCGTGGCGCGCGAACTTTCAAGGCGCGGACTGCTCACCGCAAGCGCGGTCAGCCTTTTCCCGGCCCGCACCGAACCCGAGAGTCTGCCGCACCCCTCCGCCGCGGATCTGTTGCTCATCCAGACAGCGGGTGACCGCGATTATCCCGCCTACAACCTGGTCGACACGCTCTCGTGGCTGCGCACGGCCTGCACCAACACCGCATACACTGATGTGACGGCCTTGCGCACCCTCGCCCACAGCATCTACGGCGTCGCGTCCCTGCAGATGAACGACGCGCCCGGACAATATCCGCTGCCCTTTGACGCCATCCGCGCTGTCGTGCAAGAGGGCACCGTCACCGGCGCGTACACCAATCATATCGGTGCCGCTGAACTCAACCTCGCGAAACAGGGCTCGGACCGGTTGCTGGGACTAATCCCTGCTCGACCGCGACTCACGCTGCATCTGCTGGCGGGAGCGCCCCAACCGCCGGACTCAGCCGTGCTCGCGGATCCGGACAGCGGTTTGCGGTACAGCCTCGTTTCGGCGGGCGGCGCCGCGTTCCCGTTGGTTTTCGCCTTTGCGGTACCCTCCAACAGCACCCTGCATGTCGAAGGTTTCCTGAACGGTGCCGACACGCGACGCGGGGCCGATTTCGAAGTCGAAGTGATCACGCTCAGCGCCACGGCCCTGCCCGCCCCGACGCCCGTCGACCAAGACGCCAATCTTTTGCCCGATGCTTACGAGCATCTCGTTTTCGGCGTGACAGGCACCCCCTTAGGGCGTGACTGGGACAACGACGGCTATTCGGATCTGCAAGAGTATCTTGAGGGCTGCGACCCGACCGATGCGACTGTGACACCTGCTGTCGCAGCCGTTGCGCTTGAGCCGCCGGAAGCGCACATTGCGCTGGACGGCAGCGACGTGCGTGTGTTCTGGCTCTGGCCGGCCCGTTACCACAACCGTTTCGACTTCATCCTAGAATCGACACCGGCTTTGGGCGCTCTGCCGTTCGCCGCCTCAACCCCTTCCGTGAACGCCGCAGACGATCTGCTCGATATACGGCTACCCACGGCGAGCGAAGGCCCGCAACGCTTTTACCGTATCCGTGTCCGCCTGCGTTAACACCTAGCGCGCACGTGCGGATCGAAGCGATGCACGAGGTGGTATGTGACAATTTCGCATTTTTTGTCACTCTCGAAGCTTGACGGCACACTCTGAATCAGAAACAATGGATTCTGTTTTTTTTGAGGACCGTTTTCGGGAGCAAAAGCGGATGGGCATCGTCATCGACCACGAGGCGCGAAAGCGCATCATCATCGCAAAATCGATCCAACTCTTTGCGGAGCAGGGGTATGATGGCGTCACGTATCAGAAAATAGCTGACAGTTGCGCGATTGCCCGCACGACGCTCTATAAGTATTTTCAGAACAAGCGCGAAATCTTTAACACGGCAATCTGGGAAGTATCTTATCTGCTGGTCGGACGATTCAGCGAGGCGCTCTCCTCCAAAACCAGCGCGCTCACCCGGCTCGAGCGTGTCATGACCGCCGTGATTCAGCTTTTGTTTGAGCAGCGCGTCA
>JAQUEX010000127.1 GCA_028684935.1 Kiritimatiellia bacterium
CGGCCAGATCGCCAACGCCCGCCTGGGCCGCGCCCGCGCACTGGTCGGCGTCAAGAAATTCACCGAGGCCCACAAGGCGCTGGACGCCTTCATCACGGACAAGGAGCTGTCCAAACTGCAGTTGGTGGTCGACGCCAACCTGCTGCTGGTTGAAGTGGCCAGCGAGGAGGGCAAGGTCGAGAAGGACAACAACGAGCGGACCCGCCTCTTCAACGCCGCAGTGGACGCGCTCAAGATGGTCAAGAAATACCGCACCCAGCCGGAGGAGCTGGCGGATCTGGACCTGAAGGCCGGCGAAATCCTGCTGCGCAAGCTGACGGCCGAGAAGAAATTGGGGCTCAACGAGCAGGCTGCCGAGACGCGCGGCAAGGCGATCGTGGCCTTTCAGGGCATGATCATGGCGATCGATCCGGGCAACGCCGCGCTGGCCAACACGCTTGAAAAGGCGTACTATAACTGCCTGCCGCTGCTGCTGGAGCACAAGAAGTACAAGGACGCTGCGGAAGATTGCGAGAGGTACCTCTCGCTCTTCCCGGACGGCCGCTACAAGACCGACGTGCAGAACTGGCTGAACCAGGCGCGCATCGGTCAGTAAACGGATTCCCGGACACCTTCGGGCGGGCCGTGGTCCCGCCACCCTTTCAAGGAGCACACGCATGAAGATGAGCATACAGACCGGACTGGCCGCGCTGGCCGTGACCTTCATGGCCGCCGAGGCCGCCGCCGTGCAGGGCGTCATCACGATGCCCAACGGTTCGAAACGCGAAGGCGACATCAAGTGGATCGTCCGCGACAAGGCGTACAGCATTACCGAAAAAGGCCGCCCGATCGAGATGCAGCTCAAGCCCGATGAGATCGCCGACCTGCAGATCCCGCGCCCGCGCGAGCTGGACGCCGCGATCGAGTCAATCCGCCAGGGCAACGCCGCCGCCGCGGTTCCGGTGCTGGAGAAGCTGGCGGCCGACTACCTGATGCTGCAGTGGGACAAGCCCGCCACCCGCTACCTGGCCGAGGCGCACGTGCAGGCCGGCAATGCGGACAAGGCGATTGCCGTCTGCGAGAAGGTCATCGCCGCCAACCCCGAGGCCGCTTATCTGGGCGAGATGGCTCCGGCCTACTGGCAGGCGCTGATCAAGCGCGACCGCCTCAGCAAGGTCGAGGACCTGCTCAGCAAGGCGATCAAGACCGGCGACCGCCTGGCCTCCGCCAACGCGCTGATCGCGCGCGGCGACCTCGTCCAGGCCGCCGGCGACACCGCCGAAATCGCCAAGAAGGCGCTGCGCGACGGCTATCTGCGCGTGATCACGCTCTACAAGAGCGAGCGCGCCGCGCAGCCGGAGGCGCTCTTCAAAGCAGCCAAGTGCTTTGAGAAGCTGGGGCAGACCCAGCGCGCCGATCAGTTGCGGACCACCCTCAAGGGTGAGTTCGGTTCTTCGGAGTGGGCCAAGAAGTAAGGCCCGGGCAACAGGGCAGACGGATTTTTGTTAGTCGACGAAACTAACTTGAACAAGGGTAACAACGCGAGAGGTTAATGATGAAAAGACTGGTCATGTCGGCAGTGATGGTGGCAGGTTTGGCGGCGGGCACGGTGTTGGCCCAGGATGCGGCTCCGGCGGCGGCACCGGCGGCCGGCGCGGAAGTCGCGGCGGCGGCGGACAGCGCCCCGGCGGCAGCCAAGAAGCCGAGCGGCACCGGCTTTTTTTCCGTGGTGTTCGGTTCCGGCGCGCTGGGCGTGATCCTGTGGGCGGCGCTCTTCGGTTGCGGCGCGGCCGCGATCTATTTCATTGTGGACAGCACGGTCTTGATCCGTCCCCAGAAGATCATGCCGCAGACGCTGATCGACAAAGTCAAGGCCGCGATGGCGGAGGGTGACGTCATGAAGGCGCTGCACGCCTGCGAGACCGAACCCGGCCCCATGGCCAATATCCTTTCGGCCGGCTTCTCCCACGTGGAGGAGGGCTTCGAGGTGATCCAGGAGGCGATCGGCGCGGCGGCTGATCTCGAGACCGAACGCATCATGCAGCGGCTCACCTGGATCTCGGTCTGCGCCAACCTGGCCCCGATGCTCGGTCTGCTCGGTACGGTGCAAGGCATGATCATGGCGTTCTCCACGCTGGCCACCGGCGCACCGGATGTCGGCGCCCTGGCGCTGGCCATCTCCCAGGCGCTCTGGACGACCGCCGGCGGACTGACCACGGCCATCCCGGCCATCACCTTCTACTACAGCATCCGCAACAACGCCAACCGCCTGATTTTGCGCATGCAGGCGATGACCATGGAGCTGATCAAGGACCTGCGCAACGTCGAGGTCGTGAACGATTGATCCGCGCCGACGGCCTGGGCCCGCGCGCCAGCGCCCGCCCGGGCCGACTGCCAGTCACCGGGAGGCCGGCGCGTGGCCCGCGCGCCGGCCGGACGGTTTGCCGGAAGGGCCCGAGGATGAGGATTTTGTGCGGGGCACCCGCAGACAGGGTTGAATGCCATGGCTAGACGCTCTTCAACAGAACAGTGCGAGATGGACATGACGCCGATGATCGACGTCGTGTTCCAGTTGATCATTTTCTTCGTCGTGACGCTGAAAATGACCACGGATGTCAACCCCGACATCGTCCTCGAGGACGGCAAGAACGGCGTGACGCTGACGCAGGACAACATGCCGCCCAGCACCCTCGAAATCGAATTGGACCGCCGCGGCCGGATTTCGATCCACAACGCCACCATGTCACCGTCGATGCTCACCACGATCATCAAAAACCGCATCAACCGGCACGGCAACGAATTCCCCGTGCTGATCCGCGCCGACCGCCGCACGCAGCACGAGAAGGTGCGCAAGGTCATGGACATCTGCACGGGAGCAGGCATCTGGAAGCTGTCGTTCCTCGCGATCCAGGAACACAAAGGAGAGAAGAAGGAGTAGGAGGCGATCCCATGGCTTACCAACGCAAACAGAATAAGGGCGATAGCCCGAAACTCGACATGACGCCGATGATCGATGTCGTGTTTCAGCTCCTGATCTTCTTTGTCGTGACGCTGAAGCAGGAGGACATCCTCGCCAAGTTGTCGGCCGCCCGACCGGCCCCCAACACGGACGAGGAGGTGAAAAACAAGGACCCCGAGCTGATCAATGTCATCGTGGCGCCCCAAGGCTTTATCCTGAACGGCCGGCCGATGCGCCTGCCGGAGCTGGACCGCGGCATTGAGCGTTTCTCGGGTTACAGCAAGAGCGCGATGGTCATCATCAAGTGCACGGCAGACTCGCCCCACGCGTTTCTGGTCCAGGTGCTGGACGTCTGCAACAAGCACGGCATGACAAACCTGTCGATCTTCAGCATGTGAGGAGGAGAATCCCGGCATGAGCAACGCTATTGACTTCGACGAGGTGGATTCCCATCTCAAAGACATCGAACGGATGTACAGCAACGAGACCCTGCCGCGGCGCCTCAAGGTGCTGTTCTCAGGGCTAAAGGCGCCGCGCCAATCGCGTGAGTACAAGGTCGCGATGATCGAGATGCAGCGCCTCTCCGCGCCGGTCGCCGCAATCCTGCTGCCCGCGATTGCCGTCGGCCTGCTGGTCGTGATGTCCAGCGGCGCGGCCGTCGAGGACCGCATCATCGAGACCCAGGTGCTCGAGGCCGAGGAGATCAAGGACCTGGACAAGATCCAGGAGTTCGAAAAGCCGGAAGAGCAGGTCGAGAACATGGACATCGACATCCCGATCAACAGCCCGGATGTCCAGGTCCAGACCGACGCGCCCGACCAGCCGATGAGCCCTCAGCCGCAGGCGTTCGACGCGGTGATGACCGTCAAGAGCCCGGTCATCCTCAAAAACATCTACGGCAGCACCCGCAACACCGGTACGCGCGGCGCCCAGCTCGCCAAGTTCGGCGGCGATCCCCGCACGGAAGAGGCGGTCATGCGCGCCCTGCGCTGGCTCAAGAAGAACCAGCAGGCGGACGGCTCCTGGCAGCGTCAGAAAATCGCCATGACCGGCCTCGGCATCCTGACCTTCCTGGCCCACGGCGAAAAACCCGGCGAGTCTGCGGAATTCGGCGAGACCGTGCAGAAGGCCTTGGAGTTTCTGCTGAAGAGCCAACGCGCGGACGGCAAATTCAACGGCATGGACGGCAACGAATACGCCCACCCCATCGCCACCTACGCCCTCTGCGAAGCCTACGGCATGACGCTCAACCCGAACGTCAAGGCCGCCGCCGAAAAGGCGCTCGTGCCGATCATCCAAGGCCAGCACCCCACCGGCGGCTGGACCTATAAGATGGCGCCCGGCGTGGAGAGCGGTGACGGCCACGGGGCCAAAGGCAAATACCGCGACGACACCTCGTACATGGGCTGGTGCGCGCAGGCGCTGAAAGCCGCGAAGCTCGCCAAGCTTCACGCCGAGGGCCTTGAAAAGGCTATGAAGCTCGCCGTCAAAGGCTTCAAGGCCAACGCCCACCCCTCCGGCGGGTTCGGCTACACCAGCCCCGGCACCGGCGGCCTCACCAGCGTCGGCTGCCTCTGCATGCAGCTTCTCGGCGCCTCCAATGAGGGCGAAGTGAAACGGGCGCTCGATGTCATGGATACCTGGACGCCCACCTTCTCAAGCTACGGCCTGATCAACGCCGAAATCAAAAATGTCAAGAAGGAGGAGATCAAAGAGGGCTCCTCCGCACTCGCCGTCGCCAAGAGCAAACTGGCCGCCAAAATCCCCGAAGAGGAGCGCAAGTTCTTCTCCTCTTCGGCCCAGTATTACTTCTACTACGCCACGCAGTGCAAGTTCCACGAGGGCGGCAAGCACTGGGACAACTGGAACAAGGCGATGAAGCCGCGCTACGTCAAGGCCCAACTCATCCAGGAGAAGGCCATCAAGGACGACAAGGGCGTCGACCGCGACATCGGCTGGTGGGAGAATGCCGACACCCACACCGACCGCCCGGTGATGGACACCTGTCTGGCCGCCCTCCAGCTCATGGTCTACTACCGCTACCTCCCGACCACCAGCAAGGAGGCCGTGCAGGTTGAAGAGGAGATCGTGGCAACCTCGACGGATTCCGACGATATCACGGTCGATGCCGGTAATCTCTGAATGCCCTTCTCCCTCTTTCTCGCCCTGAAATACCTGCGGCCGAAACGCTCTTTCACCTCGGTCGTGACGCTGATTTCTGTCATCGGCGTGGTGTTGGGCGTGGCCATCATCATCATCGTGCGCGCGGTGATGACCGGCTTCGGCGACATGTGGCAGGAGAAGATCCTCGATTTCAAGCCCCACATCACGATCACGCCCAACGGCGGCGTGATCGAGCAAGAGGAGGAGGTCTGCCGGCGCCTGGAGCAGGTCCCCGGCGTGACCGCCGCCTCGCCCGGACTTGAGACGCGCGTGCTGGTCGAGAACCGCCGCCGCGTCGTCGCCCCGCTGCTGGTCGGCACCGACCCGCAGCGCGCGCGCCAGGTCATGAAGCTCGACACCCTCGTGGCCGGCGACTTTTCACTCGAGGGCGACGCGGTCGTGCTGGGGGTCGATCTGGCCGCTGACCTCGGCGTCCGCGTCGGCGAAGACCTTCTGGTCTATTCGCCCATGAACCTTGTCACCCAAGATGAGGTCTATTTCCCGGAGCGCCTCACCGTCACCGGCATCTTCGACTCCGGCCAGCGCGATTTCGACTCCGGCTTCATCATCACCTCCATCGCCGTCGCGCGCGACTTGATGGGTATGCGCTCCGGCGTCTACTCGATCCACCTCAAGGTGAAGGACCCCCAGAACACCGCCGCCTTCACCCGCGTCGTGGACGAGGTGCGCGCGCGTGTTCCGGTCTACGCCGTGCGCACTTGGCAAGAGATCGACAGCCAGCTCTTCAACGCCCTCGCGGTGGAGAAGAACATGATGGTCATCCTCCTGATGTTCATCACCGTCGTCGCGATCTTCTGCGTAACCAACACGCTGATCGTGCTGACCGTGCAGAAAACCGACGAGATCGGTCTGCTTAAAGCGCTCGGCTTCTCCTCGCGCCAGGTGATGGGGGCCTTTGTGCTGCACGGCTGGATCCAGTGTCTGGTCGGCACCGCGCTCGGCATCGGCGCCGCACTGCTGATCCTGGAGAATCTCCACGCGCTGGTCGATCTGCTGGCGCGCTGCGGCGTGGAGGTCTTCCCGAAAAGCGTCTACGGCCTGGCCGAGATCCCGTGGCGCGTCGTACCGAACGAGGTGGTCAATGTTGCCGTGTCTGTGATTCTTTTCTGCACCGTCGCCAGTTTTCTGCCGGCCTGGCGCGCCGCCCGCATGGACCCGGTCACCGCCCTGAGGAAAGAGTGATGCTCGACGCAACCGACCTCCACAAGACGTATGTGCTGCCCCATAAACGGGTCGAGGTGCTGAAAGGCGCCGCGCTGCGCGTGGCCCAGGGCGAGCGCGTCGCCATCGTCGGCCGCAGCGGCGCCGGCAAGAGCACGCTGCTGCACGTGCTGGGCGGGCTCGACCGTCCCGACGCGGGCGAGGTGAGCATCGACGGCCAGCCGCTCTACGCGCTCTCGCAGCGCCGCCGCACCGCGCTGCGCGCGGCCAAGATCGGCTTCGTCTTCCAGTCCTACCACCTGCTCTCCGAGATGGACGTGACCGAGAACGTCATGCTGCCGGCCATGACCGGCGTGCTGCGTCTCTCGCGCCGCCAGGTGCGCCAGCGCGCGCTGACGCTGCTGGAGCAGGTGGGGCTGGCCGACCGCGCCACCCACATGCCGCTCGAGCTCTCCGGCGGCGAGCAGCAGCGCGTGGCGCTGGCGCGCGCTCTCATCACCGATCCGGCTCTGATCCTGGCCGATGAGCCCACCGGTAACCTCGACCGCCTGACCGGCGCGCAGATCATGGAGCTGCTCTTCGGACTCTCCTGCTCGCGCGCGCTCTCGCTGGTCATGGTCACCCACTCGCCCGAGACCGCCGCCCTCTGCGACCGCGTGCTCGAACTGCGCGACGGCCTGCTCCAAACCCCGTAGGCGCCCCCTTGCCGGCCCGTCTTTGGGGCCGCCCTTGACAGATGGCACCAAGAGTGGCACAATAAGTGGCATGAAAGCGCCTCGTAGACCCTCATCCGGAGACCTCAAGGATCTTCGCGACCAGATCGCCTGCGGCGAGGATTCCACCCGGCAGTTCAAGTCCGATGTCAAGAATCCGGAGTCGCTCGCTGCGGAAATGGTCGCGTTCGCCAATGCGGAGGGCGGCCGCATGTTCATCGGTGTGGCCGACGACGGCTCCGCACCCGGTCTTTCCGCTTCCGACGTGAGGCGCGTCAATCAGCTTATCGGCAACGTCGCCAGCCAGTTTGTGCGCAGCCCGATCGAGGTGCGCACCGAGAACGTCGCGCTCGGCCACGGCCGCGTCATCATCGTGCTCGACGTTCCCAAGGGCATCGACAAGCCTTACTTTGACAAGAACGGCGTCATCTGGCTCAAGAACGGGGCGGATAAGCGGCGCATCAACTCCAGGGAGGAACTTCGTCGCTTCTTTCAATTCTCTCCCCAATTCCATGCCGACGAAATGCCGACCCGTGCCGGCGTCGACGCCCTCGATAAACTGAGGTTTCGAGATTTCCTCAAACGGGAGTACGGCCTCGACTACCCGGATTCGCCCGGCGAACTCGCGGGCCTGCTCAGAAATCTAAACCTTGCAGACGATGAAGGGCACCTGAATCTGGCGGGCGTGCTGCTGTTTGCCGAGCATCCGGATTGGATTGTGCCGCAGTTCGTCGTCAAGGCGGTCCGCTTCCCGGGGAACGCCATCACCGCAAGCGAATACATGGACAGCGAGGATTTTGCCGGCCCCTTGGACAAGGTGTTCGCGGATGCGCTTGCCTTTGTGATGAGGAACCTGCGCAAAGTTCAAGAGCGGGGCGCGAGCGTGAATTCTCCCGGTGTCCCCGAGGTGCCTAAAGAGGTCTTCGAAGAGCTGTTGGTCAATGCTCTGGTGCACCGAGACTACATGGTCAGCGCCGCGATCCGACTGATGATGTTTGACGACCGCATCGAGATCATCAGTCCGGGACACTTGCCGAACAACCTCACCGTGGAAAGAATCCAGGCTGGCAACTCCAACATCCGCAACCCGGTCTTGATGTCGTTTGCGGCAAAAAAAATTCTCCCCTACCACGGGCTCGGCTCCGGCATCAAACGCGCGCTGGAGAAGTGGCCGGACATCAACTTTCGTGACGACCGTGAGGGTTGCCTCTTCACGGCCACAGTCTGGCGCAAGGGCGCCAAGAGCCCGCTTGAGAGGGGGCCGCGGTCAGCGCCTTCGCACCCTGCCGCAGCCGGTGAGGTGAGCGAAGGTGTTGGCAGAAACGGATTTTATGGTGCCACTCACGACGGCTATGGCACGATAAGTGGCACAAAGAATGAGCAACGCATTCTTTCGGCATGCCGCGAAAAGCGGTCTGTGACCGTTGACGAGCTGGCGATCCGGCTGGGGGTCTCTGTCCGGACTGTCAAAAGGGCGCTTGCCGCCTTGCAGGGCAAGGGGCGCCTCCGTCGCGTCGGCGGCCGCAAGTTCGGCTATTGGGACGTGATCCCGTGAGTCTCGCGGGTGTGACTAAACAAACGCTTCGCTGCAAATGATCCGTGGGGTGGGCCTGTCTCCCATCTGAAGACTGCGTTGCGCGGCCGCGTCTTTGAGATTGTGCTGGTCGTAGATGTTTGACAACCGCTTCAACAGGCTTTCACCGGTCACCCCGTTGCGCCGCAACTGATTCAGCTCGCGCTTGACCGCGCCCGTCAACGTGCCTCTGAAAACCTTTTCCAACATCAGCGCCCACCGGCCCCCTGAGCCGAAGGCGAAGGGGGGGGCGGTGGGGAGCAGGGTTCTGCCATCATCCGGGTTTTTCGACCAGTCGGCCGTTGATGAACTTGTGCAGGATGCTGGAGAGAAGCGTTTGGTATGGAAGACCCTCGTGCAAAGCAGTCTTCTTCAGCCGAACAAGGTCACGCTCGGCCATTCTGATATTCACGCGTTTCTCTTCTTGAGTCAGTTTCATTCTGAATCACCTCCCAAATACTGTCGCGTCATTTTGCGGCTCGGTATGACCGTCTTGAGGAAGATCACTTCGTCGTTCTCGACAAAGGCCACAAAGCACGCGC
>JAQUEX010000128.1:0-3763 GCA_028684935.1 Kiritimatiellia bacterium
TGGATGCCGGCGGTCCGTCCGTCGCCTACTGCGTGCTGCCCGACCACCCGGTGCCGCTGGCGCTCGGCAAGCATACGCGCACCCCGGTGCCGGTTGCCGTCTACCAGCCCGGCGTCGAACCCGACGACGTGGAGACCTTCGACGAATCCGCCGCCCGGCGCGGTGCGCTCGGCGCCCTCAAGGGTTCGGCCCTGATGGACTTGCTCCTTAAATGAGGATTTAGGAGTTGGGAGCTAGGATTTTTCCAAACTCCAGCCGCGGGAAGCGGAAGCGGTAGCCGGCCGCAAGGGCACGCCGCGGCGTGCATCGCTGGCTGGCCAGCAGCAACTGCGCGCGTTCGCCCAGCAGCGCGCGCAGCAGGCCGGCCGGAGCGACCGCCCAGGCGGGCCGCCGCAGCGCTCCGGCCAGCGCCGCCGTGAAGGCCGCCTGCGTGACCGGCTCCGGTGCGGTCAGATTGAACGCCCCTTCCGCCCGTCCGTCTGCCAGCAGGCGCAGCGTCAGTCCCAGCCAGTCCTCAAGGTGAATCCAGCTCTGCCAGTGGCGCCCGTTGCCGAGCCGAGCACCGAGACCCAGCCGAAACGCAGGCAGCAGCATGCGCAGCAGGCCGCCCGACGGGTGCAGCACCAGCCCGGTGCGAAGCAGGCAAACGCGCGTGCCGAGCGCGCCCGCAGCCTGCGCGGCGGCCTCCCAGTCGCGGCAAAGCCCGCCCAGAAAATCGTCCGCCGCAGGCTCGTCCTCGTCCAGCCAGGCGTCGCCGCGGTCGCCGTAGAACCCGACCGCCGACGCGCTGAGCAGCACGGCGGGCGGATGCCCGGCGCGGGCGCACGCCGCCACAAGCCGTTCGGTCGCCTCGACGCGGCTCGCGCGCAGCACCGCCCGGCGCGCGGCGCTCCAGCGGCGGTCGGCGATCGGCGCACCCGCCAGATTCACGACCGCGTCGAACGGCTCGGACGGCCACGCCTCAAGCGCGGCGAGCGGCGTCACCGCCGCGCCGCAAAGGCGGCGCACGCTGTCCGGCCGCCGGCTGAGCACCGTGAGCGCATGCCCGCCGTCCAGCAGCGCGCGGCAGAGCGCGCGGCCGAGGAAGCCTGTCCCGCCCGTGATCAGAATGCGCATGTCGCCTCCGTTTTCATGCTGCGCTAACCCTCCGTGCCGCCGATCTCGCGCGGCGGCCGTCCGAACGCATCCTCCATGTCCGCCCACACCAGGCCCATGCGGATGGTCACCAGCGTCATCAGCACCGCCACCAGAATCGCGCCCACGCCCATCAGATAGCCGGGCACGCCGACATTCATCCCGACAAACAGTGTGCAGACCAGCGAGGCCAGAAACATCGCCTGCCCGGCCAGAATCGCGTTCGGGCGTTTGCGCCAGGCGGCCAGCCCCTCCGCATGGCCGCGCATCGACTGCAGGATCGGCAGGACCGTCACCAGCAGCATCGCGCGCTTGGCCAGCGGGATGTCGCAGGAAGGCAGGTTCTGCACGCTGCCGAAGTACCAATCGGCCACTTCCGGGATCTGCCCCACGAAGGGAAAGAGCGACAGCACCGCGCCCGCCGTCAGGCCGAACCAGAAGATCGCGCGGTCGCGGCGGTCGCGCGGCGGGAACGAGAGCACGACGGCCTGCATGCGCAGCGCGGCGAAGCCGACCGGATTGACCACGCCCATGGTCACATAGTGGATCGGCAGCATGCGCGCGGGATCTGCCGCCCGCGAGATAAAGGCCCCGACCATGAAGCCGGAGATCGCCAGCAGAACGCCGCCGAACGAGAGCGGCGTGTTGAAAAGAAACTGCTCCTTGACGCCGGCCGTGTGCTGTTCCGCAGGCTTCAGGGCGCGCACCAGCGGCCGTGCGAGGAGGAAAGCCAGCACCGTTTCCACGCCGATCGGCGCCGTGATCGCCAGCACGCCCATGCGGTGGCCGGTCCAGCCCAGCCGCAGGAAGAGCGGCACCAGCAGGACCGTCAGGCCGATGCGGAAGAGCGTCGCGAGATTCACGGCCATGCTGGCGCGCGCGTTGTAGAGCGCGACCAGCGGCACGTTGCGGATAAAGACCAGAATCTGCATCGGGATGCTCAGCATCAGCACCTCTCTGGCCACCGTGTCGAGCGGGGCGGCCAGGCCGAGAACCTGCCGGAACACGATCCCGTCGAAGGGCGGGAAACAGACCAGAACCTGCACGGCGACCAAGGCCGCGCAGAGCATCCGGTTCAAGCGGCGGAAGGCCAAAAAACCCTCGCGGTCGCGGCCGAAGACCATGCCGGTGGTCAACAGTCCGCCGCCGAACGCGATGATGACAAACATGACCGCCTGGCCCTGCGCGAAGGCCGCGAGGTCGACGACGCCGTTCGCGCCGTGCGACACGATCGCCGCGACCAGCGGATAGGTCAGGCTCTGCGAGACCGCCTGGATCACCAGCGGCACGTAGAAGCGCGCGGCCCGTCCCGGCGTGTAATCGGCCGTTCCGGCCGTCTCTGTGCTGTTCCGCATGCCGCATCATCTTACCACCCTCCACGAACCGGCGGCAATCCGCAACCCCCACTTCCGCATTTTCTCCGCATCCGATTTTTGCTACGTTTCACGCGGTATGACGGAACTGAACATCACTTCGCTGGCCAATCCCAAGGTCAAGCACGCCATCCGGCTGCGCCAGCGTTCGCATCGCGACGAGGCCGGCCAGATGCTGGTCGAGGGCTACCGCGAATGCCGCCGCGCGCTCGACAACGGCTATCGGCCGCAGATGCTCTTCTACTGCGAAGAGCTGTGGCTCAAGCATCTCAACGAGCCTGCCCTCGTGCAGCACTGCCGCGCGCTCGGCGCGGAACTCTACGCCTGCTCCGCGCCGGTCTTCGGCAAACTCGCCTACCGCGAGCGTCCGGACGGCCTGCTGATGGTGGGCCCGCATCTGAGCCGCACGCTGGCCGACGTGCGCCTGCCTGACCATGCGCTGGTCGTGGTTGCCGAAGCGATCGAAAAGCCCGGCAACCTCGGCACCATCCTGCGCTCCGCCGACGCCGCGGGCGTGCATGCCGTGATCGTCTGCGACCGCTGCACCGACATCCATAATCCCAACGTCGTGCGCGCCTCCACCGGCACGCTCTTTTCGGTGCCGGTTGTCGAGGCCACCAGCGGCGAGGCGCTCGCCTTCTTGCGCGCGCGCGGCTTCTGCATCCTCGCCACCACGCCGCACACCGAGCATCTGCACTGCACCGTGCCGCTCACCGGCAACGTCGCGATCGCGGTCGGCACCGAGCAGTACGGCCTCACCGAGCAGTGGATGAACGCCGCCGACCTGCGCGTGCGCATCCCGATGTTCGGTCTGGCCGACTCGCTCAACGTGGCCTCGGCCACCACCATCCTGCTCTTCGAGGCCGTGCGCCAGCGCATCGCCGCCGGCCAGCTCACCCCCCCCGCCGCCGAGGCCTGGCACGGCGAAGCCGCTTTCGACGCCTGACTGGGGGCGCGGACGGCCCCGTCCGCGGGAAAGGCTGGTAACGGGATCACCCTTCGGCGTTGCGGGTTGGCGAGAAACGGGCGGGCTTTCACCCCGGCGGCGGTCTCGGCGAGACCGCCCTACCGGTTTCGCGTCTCGGCGTTCGAGTGCCACGCAAGTGAAACGGGGATGCGGCCCTGGGGCGCATGGCAGTTCTGTTGGTGCCGATGACTCCCAATCCTAATCGTAATCCTAATCGTAATATTGATCTGAGTTGAAGGCTACCGCCAGAGTAACCTGCATCCCTGAAAGCGCATTTCGCTCATGAGAA
>JAQUEX010000128.1:3863-9105 GCA_028684935.1 Kiritimatiellia bacterium
GCATGGCAGTTCTGTTGGTGCCGATGACTCCCAATCCTAATCGTAATCCTAATCGTAATATTGATCTGAGTTGAAGGCTACCGCCAGAGTAACCTGCATCCCTGAAAGCGCATTTCGCTCATGAGAAGCTGACCGTCTATCAGGAGGCGATCCGATTTGTGGTTTGGGCTGGAGACCTCTTGGAAACACTTCCAAGAAGAGGCTGGCCTGTGCGGAGCAGGGCAAAGAGATGTGGGTGCCTATCGTCTCGATGCTGGTGGGCTTGATCCGCAGCACCTCCTCTGATCGTATTCATGAGAAACGGACCGAATATGAGGCCGGCAACCGGCAGTTGGGGGATTAAGATTAAGATTACGATTAAGATTACGATTACGATTAGGATTACGAGAAGAATATCCCCAACAGAACTGCCATGCGCCCGCGGCCCTGCGGCCGCGCGTTGCGGCGCTTGCGTCCCTCTCGGCCAGACGGTATACTGACCTTCATCGGCGACTAGCAAAAGCTAAAAGCCGCCACCACCTGATGAAGGAGCGCACATGAAGACGACATGCGTTTTGACCCGGCTGGCCTTCGCCGCCGCCCTGATGCTTACCGCAGCCCGTTCCGCACCCGCACAGGGCCTGCGCCAGAAGGGCGCCGACCCGCAGCAGATCTGGATGAAGTTCGAGAAGGAGCTGGGCCTGCAGCAGCGCTACGCCGCCGACATGGAGGTCCAGGCCATGGGCATGACCATGGCCAGCACCGTTTACCACGACATCGGCAAGACGCGCACCGAGATGACCGTCCCCTTTATGAACATGAAGATGGTGGCGCTGCAGCTCACCGAGAACGGCAAGATGGTGGGCTACACCCTCTTCCCCGACAAAAAGAAGTACTGCGTGACGCCCGTCGACGAGATGGCGTCCGGCGATCTGGATTACACGCTCAAAGATGCCGGCAGCGAGGTCTTCGAGGGCGTGACCTGCAAGAAGCGCCGCATGACGGTCAAGATCCCGGACCAGGGCACGCAGGTGCTGGACATCCTCTTTTCGCCGGCGCAGAAGAACATGCCGGTCAAAATGACCGCCAACGCCCAGATCAAGACAGAGCAGGGCGCCGAACCGATGAACGTGAACTCGGTGATCCTCTTCAAGAATTACCGCTTCGGCGCGCAGCCGGCCGCGCTCTTCACCATCCCCAAGGATTACACCAAGGCCAAGGACATGCAGGAGGTCATGATGGGCGGCGGTCTCTTCGGCGGCATGCAGGCCCCGGCCGCGGCAGGCCAGGCGCCGGGCGGCCAGCCCCAAGGCATGACGCTGCCGCCCGAGGCGCTCAAAGCCCTGCAGGAAGCGCAGGCCGAGGCCGAGAAAGAGGCCGCCGCCGGCAACAACGACGAAGGCGCCCAAGCCCTGCGGCAGGGTCTGCAGTCGTTGCGCGGCCTGCTCGGCAAGTGAGGTCATGAGCGCCGCGGTCCTGAGCTCCATCCTTCCGGTCTGTCTGCTGATGCTGCTCGGCGCGGCTCTGCGACAGTTCCGTTTTCTGCCTGACCTCTTTTTCACGCAGCTCAACCGTCTGGGCTTCTGGCTGCTATTGCCCACGCTGCTGTTCTGCACGATCCTCCAGGCCCCGCGCGCGGCTGGCGGCGACGGCCTGCGCGTGGGGCTGCTGCTCTGCGCCTGCTCGATCGCGGTGACGATCGCCGCGTGGCTGGCGGCACGCGCCATGCGGCTGCCGGGCCGCTCCGCGCGCGCGCTGATGCAGGCCGCGATGCGCGGCAACCTCGCCTACACCGCCCTGCCGGTGATCCTCTATGCCTTTGGCGCGCACAGCCGCGCGGCGGCGGTCGCCACCTTCGCGCTCGCGCCGGCCATCCCCTTCTACAACGTCTGGGCGGTGCTGATCCTCACCGCCGACCCGGCATCCGGCGCGGCCGGCCGCCGCGCCCGCCTGCGCACCGCGCTCGCGGTGCTGCGCAATCCGCTGATCATCGGCTGCCTGCTGGGCATTCTGGCCCTCAAGAGCGGAACGCGTCTCCCGCAAGGCCTTTTCAACGCCCTGAACGCCTTGGGGCAGGCTGCCCTGCCCTGCGCGCTGCTGGCGCTGGGGGCGAGCCTGACGCCGGCGCGGATGCGCGCCAGCTTCGGCCCCGCGCTGGCCGGCACCGCGCTCAAGCTGCTGGGCATGCCCGCCATCGGCTACGCGGCCGCGCGCGCCGCCGGCTTCAGCGGCGAGCTGCTGGTGGTCGCGCTGCTTTTCTTGGCCAGCCCCTGCGCGGTCACCTCGTACGTCATGGCCGACCAGATGGGCGCTGACAAGGAGCTGGCCGGCTCGGCCGTGGCGCTCAGCACGCTTCTGTGCCTGCCGGTCATGGCCGTGCTCCTCCTGCTTTTCCAACACTGAACCCCCTTTCCGCCATGTCTTATCTCTACGCACGATCCGATTTCCGTCTGCCCCCTGTCCAGCTCACCCACATCGACCTCCGCCTCTCGTTTTTCGAGAGCCACGTCGACAGCGCCGGCACGCTGACCATGACCGCGCGCCATCCGCTGCGCACGTTGGAACTCGACGCCTGCGACCTTGAAGTGACCGAGGTCGCGCTGCCCGCCGCCGATGCGTCCAGCGCCGCGCCCTTGCGGTTCATGCCGGACCCGCCGCGCCGCAAGCTGCTCATCGAGCTGCCCGCTCCCGTCGCGCCCGGCGAGACCGTCCGCGTGTCCGTGCGCTGCCGCTGCCGCCCCTCAGATTCCCGCCTGGAAGGGATCTACCGCGACACCACCCCCCCCTTCGCACCGCAGCAGTATATCTCGCAGTGCCAGCAGTGGGGGTTTCAGCGCATCTTCCCCGTGATCGACGACTGCACCGCCAAGTGCACCTTCCGCACCACGCTGGAAGGCGACGCGCGCTACACCCACCTGATCTCTAACGGCGATGTCGACCGCGACGCCCACCCCGACGGACGCCCCTCGCCCGTGCCCGGCAACCCCGCGCGCAAGGTCATCACCTACGTCAACCGCGTGCCGATGGCCCCCTACCTCTTTCTGGCCTGCGCCGGCACCTGGGAGGTGCTGGCCGACGAGGTCCGCTATCCCGACGGACGCCGCATCGCGCTGGAGTACCTCGTACCGCACGGCAAGCGCGACAGCGCCCGCATCCCGATGGAGATCCTCAAGCGCAGCATCCTCTGGCAACACGCCGCCACGGGCTATGTCTATCCCTTTGAGACCTACCGCACCCTCTGCATGGAGAAGTCCAACTACGGCGGCATGGAGAATGTCGGCAACACCACGATCATCACCGAGGCGGCGCTGATCGACAAAGACACCGTCGACGCGCGCCTGATCTACGCCCACGGCGTGATCGTCCACGAGTACGAACACAACCATTGCGGCAGCGGCGTCACCATGGAATCGCCCTTCGACATGTGGCTCAACGAAGCCTACACCGTCGACATCGAGCGGCATTTCACCGCCTCGGTCTTCAACCCGGCCTTCATGCGCCTGCGCGAGGCCGACGCCATCCGCGAGCCGGGCGGAGGCCCGCTGGCGATGGAAGACACCGGCGCGTTCGGGCAGATCGTGCGCGACGGGTTCAACGACCCCGACGAGCTGGTCGACGGCGTGACCTATGTCAAAGCGCCCGAAGTGCTGAACATGCTGCGCCAGCTCCTCGGCACGCACGTCTACGACGCGGCCGCACGTCTCTACTTCTCGCGCCACGACGGCGGCAACGCCAACACCGCGCAATTCCTGGCCTGCTTCGAAGAGGTGTCGGGCGAATCCCTCGACGCCTTCAGCCGCGAGTGGCTCTTCAGCGCAGGCTACCCACAGGTCACGGCGCGTTACGACTACGACGCCGAACGCCGCGAACTGCACCTGCACCTCGCGCAGACGCGCACCGGCCGGGGCGGTGTCTTCACGCTGCCCTTCTCCTTTGCGGCTGTCGACGCCCGGGGGAACGACATTCCAGGGTCGGTGCAGACCGTCCGCTTCGACACGCCCGAAGCCGAGATCGTGCTCGCGGACCTCGACGAACCGGCCTTTCTCTCGCTCAACCGCGACGCCGGCTTCTACGGCACCTGCACCGATCTCTCCGCGACCCCGCAGCAGCTCGTGCGCCAGGTCCGTGGCGACAGCAACCTCTTTAACCGCGTGGAGGCCATGCGCCGACTGACCGACCTTGAGCGGCGCCGCCTGCTGGCCGATCCGCTCGCCACCGCCTCCGAACCGTGGCTGGACCTCTATCGGCACCTATTGCTCAACACGCTGCTGCCGGACGGCATCCGCGGCTACCTGCTGAAAATTGACGAGCTGCCGCTCGACCGCGCGCTGCTGCCCTATGTTCGTGAGAGCTTCACGCTGCGCCAACGCCTGCTGCGCGCCGTGCTCTCGGGCGGCGGTGAGACGGCGGTCTTCAACGCACTGCATACGTTGGAAGGCCGCCCCGCCACGCTCGACCTGCCCGCCGCCATCGAGCGGCGCTCCCTCAAGAACGCCTTGCTGAACCTGCTGTCCGCCTCAGGAACCGTCGGCGCGCATCTCGCGCTTGAAGAGATGCTGGCCGGCGCGGTCAACATCACCGACCGCCTCAACACGCTCACCGCGATCTGGCAGAGCCGGCACGGTGACCGCCACGCCATTCTGGCCCGCGAAGGCGAACGCCTGCGCCAGACCCCGGGCGGTTATCTCGGCTACCTTCAGGTCGTCGGGCAGTCGCCCCGCCCCGATGTGTTCGACGCCGTTGCCGCCGAAGAGCGCCGCCCCTCCTTCTCGCTCAGCCACCCGGGCATCAGCCGCGCGCTCTATCTGCCGCTGATCCGCAACAACGCGCAGCTTTGGACCGAGCGCGGGCTGGCGTGGCTGACACAGACGGTGATCGCCTACGCGCAGGTTAGCGAATACAACGCCCTGCGCCTGATCGCGCCCTGCCAGGCCTGGCAGAGCTTCGCGCCCGACCTGCGCGACGCCGTCGGCGCGGCCTTGCGCGACATGCGCGCTGCCCTCAGCCCGTCCAAGTGTCCGTCGGTGGCCGGACGCCTCGACGCCTATCTGGCGATGGGAGAGAGGGAGTAAGGAGGTGGCGTAACCGGCGACCGGCTCAGGCGCATGGAACGCGAACGCGAGACGCGAAACCGGTAGGGCGGTCTCGCCGAGACCGCCGCCGGGACGAACGCCCGTCCGTTTCTCGCCAACTCGAAACGCCGAAGGTTGAACCGGTTGCCAGCCTTTCCCGCGGACGGGGCCGTCCGCGCCCCCAGTCTTGC
>JAQUEX010000011.1:0-34054 GCA_028684935.1 Kiritimatiellia bacterium
TGGCCGTCCTGGTCGATGCCGATGTGGCGCCATGCGACCTTGCGCGAGACAAACAGGTCGGTGGTCGCATAGAGTCCGCGCTTGTAACAGGCGGCCAGAAAGCCGTCGAGCCGCGCCATCTGGTCGGGGTTGAGCGTCAATGCGTCCGGGCCCCCCTGCACGCAGCCGTTGTCGTGATGGTGGATGCGCACGCTGTTGTAGCCTAGGCGGACCAGGCGGTCTGTGAGCTGATCGGCCTGTTCTTGCGACGGGAAGTTGGCCGTACCGCAGAAGTTGACGCCGTAAAAGCGCTGCGCGGCGCCGGGCTTGCGTTCAAACTCAAAGTGCGGGCCGACCGCTTTCAGCCACCCGTATTTGCCGGCCGGCGCGTCAGTGAAGCCCATGCCGGAAAAATCGAGCGCAGACCCCGGAACAATCTCTTTTTCATACGCGAGCGTCACCCACTCCGGCCCCGCTTCCAGCACCACCGGCCGGGCGTACGTCAGGGTGAGCGGCGCGTGGGTCTTGAGCGTGAACACGACCTGAAGCGGCTTGCCGGCCGGATAGAGCCCGGCGCCGCCGACGCCGATGCGGACGCCGAAGGTGTCGCCCCACCGGCGGTCATCCTGGATCAAAACGGAGGTTGGCGCATCGAACGTCATGACCAGGCGCTGCTTGGCGGGCGGCGGCGTCTCGATCTCCAGCTCTTTGACTCTGCCGCTGAAGATCGCGAGTGCGCCCTGCGTCTCCGAAAAGACGCCCGCTTTCTGGTCGGCCCGCCAGCGTCCGCCGATCATGTTTGCCGCGGTGAAACGGGTGCCGACAAACAGGCTGCTCAGTTCGAGCGCCGCTTTCGGCGTGAAGGTATACTGTGCGCGGAGCGCGCCTTCGGCGGCCGGCACCACCTTCACCTGGGCGGCGATCTGTTCGGCATCTGAAAGCTTCAAGGCAAACGCGCACGTCCCGCTCTTCGCATCGGCAAACGTGAAGCCCGTGCCGTGCAGGCTGCGCTGCCAGCCTTTCGTGAAGAGCCCCCCATCGAATTCGATCGCCGGCTCGCTGAGCGCCAGTTTCCCGCCGACCCCGAGCACCGCCTCGCCGCCGAGACACGCCAGCGGCAGCAGCAACACGCCCCGCAGAATGTTTTTCATTGTGAATCCTCCTTGTGAGACATGGGCACACATGCCCAAAGCCTGATCAGACGGGCGGCTCAACGCATCTCCATCAACTGCTGGATCTCCCGCTCCCACAGCGTTTCGTTCGGCGTCTCCAGCACCAGCGGCATGTTCTCGAAGCGCGCGTCGGCCATGATGCAGCGGAAGACTTCGATGCCCAGCAGCCCCTGGCCCAGCGACTCGTGGCGGTCGACGTGCGAATTGAGCGCCACTTTGGAATCGTTGATGTGCATGCCGCGCAGGTACGTGAAGCCGACCGTCCGGTCAAAATGCTCCATGGTTGCGAGAAAGCCGTCGCGGGTGCGGATGTCGAACCCCGCAGCGAAGGTGTGCATCGTATCCAGGCAGACGCCGACACGCGACTTATCGTCCACGCCGTCGATGATGGCGCGCAGTTCCTCAAACGGCGCGCCCAGATTGCCGCCGCTGCCGGCGGTGTTCTCGATCACCAGCGTCACGCCCTGCGTCTGCGCCAGCGCGGTGTTCATCGACTGCGCCACGCGCGCGCAAGCTTCTTGGGGCGTGAGCTTGCGCAGATGGCTGCCGGGATGGAAATTCAGTTTGTCGAGCCCCAACGACATGCAGCGCCGGAGCTCATCCATCAGCGAGCCCATCGATTTCGCATGCGCCTCTTCGTCCGGGTTGGCGAGATTGATGAGGTAGCCGGCGTGCGGCATGACCTGGGCGGCGGTATAGCCGTCCACGGCCATCTGATGCTTAAACGCCTCGATGTCGGCGGGCGCATACGGCGCGGCGGTCCATTGCCGCTGATTTTTCACAAACATGCCGAAGCCCGTCGCGCCCAGCGCCTTGGCGTTCTTCGGCGCGTTAGCCACGCCGCCCCCGATGGACACATGAGGTCCGATGTAATACATGTCCACTCCCTCTTTTTCAATCCCCTGCCCCTCGGCCCTGTCAAAGTCAGACCGACCGGCCGTGTCGTCGTTTCGGCCATTCACGTATCATGAAAAATGGATTTGCGGCGATCACCGGGTGTCGATGAGCGCAAGCAGCGCACGGGCCAGCGCCGACTGTTTCCGTGGCACCGTGAATCGCCAAGCGCCCTCCCGCGTCAACCCAACCACTCCCGACCGTCTCAACGTCGTCAGGTGCCGGCAGACCGCAGGCTGGCTGATCCTTGTCATCGCCACGATGGTCTCCGCGGTTGAATCCGGGTGGCGCGCCAAAACGTGCAGAATCGTCAGCCGCCGCGCATGCGTGAACGCGCGCAGCGTCCGGCAGATCCGGGACAAGGCACACTCACCTGCGGCACATTCGCGTCGGATGGCCTTCAACATGGCATTGGCATGTTCAACCAGCGGGTCCGGCTCTGGATCATATCGAAGCCACTTTCCGTGACGCCGGGCGGTGATCAAGCCCCGCGCCTGAAGCATACGCAAATTCATGCTGGCTTGGTTCTGGGGCAACCCCGTCTCTACGGCGACCTCCTTGACGGCAATTCCCGGCTTGTCCAACACGGCCGCCAAGCACCGCAATCGGCGCTCATTCATCAGCGCGCGGCACGTCCTCCACACGGTCGGATGATAGATGGCCCATTCACTTCTCATGAGATGAGAACAGCATATCACGCCCGCGTCAGACCGTCAAACGACATCGCTGTTAATCCACTTGTCATGACATGTGGATATTGCACCGGCCTTAACCGCATGGCCAGCCCGTCGACGGGAATCCACTTGTCATGACAAGTGGATTCAGCGACAAACGCGCTGAAACATGAAGATGCGAGATTGACGCCGGCATGCGTTCTGCCGTCTCCGGCCGCTCGGACACGTTGCACGCACCGCGCGTTCGGCAAATCATTAAAACCCGAGGGTGCCGGTGGCGTACCGGTCTTTGCCCGCATAGTCCCGCTGCACGGTCACCTCGACAAAGCCATACTCTTCCAACAGCTCACGCAAAGCGGGCCCCTGCTCGTCACCGATCTCGAAAAAGACCCCGCCCCCCGGTTTGAGCACCATGACCGCGTCCAGCAGCAATGCGCGGTAAACCGCCAGCCCGTCGGGCCCGCCATCCAGCGCGAGCCGAGGCTCATGTTCGCGAATGTGCCGCTCCAATCCGTCCACCACGTGCGACGGGATATAGGGAGGATTGGAAACCAGCACATCCACGCTGGCCGGGTCGAACTCGCCGCAGCCGTCGCTCTCGGCGAACAAGACGCGATCCGCCAAGCCCGTCAGCACCGCGTTTTCCCGCGCCAGCGCCAAGGCATCAGGACTCACGTCCAACCCGACAAACACGCCGTCGTGCAGATCGTGCGCCAGACTGAGGATAATGCAGCCGCTGCCCGTGCCGACATCGACCACCAGCGGTTTCGGCGTTTGCCGTACGTGCGGGGAAGCCAGCACGAGGTCGACCAAGCGCTCCGTCTCGGGTCGCGGGATCAAGGCGCGCCGGTCCACCTTCAGGGTCAACGCGCGAAAGTCCCACCGGCCCAGCACATATTGGACCGGCTCGCCGGCTGCGACACGCTGCAGTCCCCGCCGCAGCGCATCCACGACGCGCGTGTCCGGCACCTCGTCAAGGTGGCTGTAAAGGTCCAGACGGCCGCATTTAAAAAGACATGCCGCCAGCCATTCACACACCACGCGCGCATCAGGCACGTTTCGGCGCTGCAGGTACGCGTCGCCCAGGGCAATCAGTTCACGCAACGTCTTGGGCGTTTCTGTCATTCGCTCTCTGATCTCCGATCTGCGCCCGCCGCCGCCCGCGTTCAGAATGGCGTCGGATCGTCCATCGGTTCGGCCGTGCCGCCGCCTTCATATTCGATCGACGTGCCGTCGCCTTCCACCTTGTCGATCCGGAACGCCTCAAGATCCACAAAATACTTGCCCTGCCATTCGCGGCAGCGCACGCGGAAAGCCACATTGACACGATCCCCCAGCGTCACGCGATCCAACTGTGCGGCACGCTCTTTGACACAGGTGAATTTGACATCCTGGGGATAGTCATCCTCCATGGTCAACAGGAATTCGCGCTTGGTAAAACCGCTCGGGAACGTCATGGGCTCGAAAATCGTTTTGACCGCACCGGTCATTTCATAAGTATTGCTAGCCATACATCCATCCTCGTCATATCGTTTCAACCGTTGAAGCTTCCGTGCAAATGAAGACGCTCTCATTAAACCACATTCGAATCGCCCGCGCCAATCTTCTCTGCCGCAATCGGTGGGTGGCCGGGGTGCGCCAAGATCATGCGTTTCCGGAGAAATAAAATGCGCAAGCCTGGGGGCGCGGACGGCCCCGTCCGCGGAAAAGGCTGTCAGCCAGCCCCGACGACGGACCGACACGCGCCGCCGGTCAAAGTTCCCGCAGGGCGGCAGGATCGAAACGCCCGGCAGCCGCACGGGCGCCCCCCCATACGCACACCGCCAGACAGCCCGCCAGGCCCGCCGCCACAGCCCCCATGGCGAGCCACGGCAACTGAGCGCCCAGCGCGCGCGCCGCAGGCTGAATCGCCACCAGCGCCGGAAGCATGCCGCACACCACGCCCGCCGCCGCCAGCACCCCGTATTCGCCAGCCAACAGGCGGACCCGCTGCCGCCACGGCACCCCCACAGCCCCCAGCAGCGCGAATTCTCCACGCCGCTCCTCCACCCCGCGCAGGATGACCAGCGCCATCCCCGCGGCCCCCAGCACCAAGCCCAGTCCGCCCAGCACCACGAACAGATCCAAGTAGCTCGCCTCCATCGCCCCCAGCGTCCGCAAACGCTCTTCCACCGTTTCAACCGTCACGCCCGGCGCCGGATGGCGCAGCGCGGCAAGCTGCGCCCGGCGGCCGTCTTCCTGGCGTCCGCGGGCCGCGTCCGCCGCCTCGCGCAGGGCATACGGCGCGTAGTCGCAGAGCCACATGCGGTAACCCTCTTCAGGATACATCCGCGCAAAAAACCGTTCGTCCATGATCAATGCGCCCTGCAGGATCCCGCTGCGCACCGGCAGCGCCCCCACGATGCGCACGCGCCAGGGCGTGCCGTCCGCCCCGGCGTACGTCAGCACCGCACCGTCCGTGAGCCCGGCCTTGACCTTGAGGCTGTACTGCACCATCGCCTGATCGGCCGCCAGCACCGGAATCGCGCCATCCGGCAGCAGGCGCGCGAGCGGCGACCAGACCCCGCCGGCCTCGCGCGGCTCAAAGGCCCGCGCGCGTGCCATGGCGCGCGTGTCCAAGCCCAGCAGCCGCGGCGTCTGCGGCGCGTTCAGGTTGAGGCACCCCGCCTCGTCGCCCTCACGCACCCGCACCGGCACCACGCCGGTCGCGCCGCTCGCTTCGCGCGCCAGTTCCAAACCGCGCGCGCGGTCACGCGCCACGGCCGCCGTGACGATCGCGCGGAACCCGCCGCTGCCGGACCACGGATGCTCGCAGCCGGCAGCCGGATCATGCCGCATCGCCAGAATGCCGACCGTCAGGAAGAGCCCCACCGCCAGCAGGATTACGACCGGCGCGCTGCGCCGCGGCACCGACAGCGCGCGCGACACGCCGGCGGCCAGCGGCGACCGCACGGACGCCGCACGCCCGAGCGCGGCACGGCGCCACGCGAAACCCAACGATGCCATGAAGAGCATCAGCGACAGCATCAGCAGAAAACCGGCGCCGAAAAACGCGCCGTGCGCGGCACTGCCGCCCGGACTCCACACCATCACGGCCAGCGCCGCGAGCGCCAGCACCCCGCCGCACGGGCTCAACACAGCCGTTGCACGCGACACCGGTGCGCCGCCACCCGCCGTGAACACGGCCGGTTCAGACACCCCCTGCGCCTGCCACAACTCAGTCGGCGGACACGCCGCATAGCGCGCGGCACTGCGCAGCACCACCAGCAGCGATGCCCCCACGCTGACGCCTGCCGCCAGCACCGCCACCGGAAACGAGAAAATAAACGCGGGCTCGGCACCGGCAAAGGCGTCGCGCCAGAACCGGCCCAAACTCCAAACCAGCGCGCGCGCCAGGAACGCGCCGCCGCAGCTTCCCGCCAAAGCGCCAACGCCCAGCGGCACGCACCCCTCCGCCAGCAGCACACGCGTCACGCGGCCGCGGCTCCAGCCCAATGCGCGCAACAGGGCAATCTCGCCCTTCCGCGCCTCAAGCGCCAAGGCCAGCGAGAGCGCGGCCAGCAGCAGCGCAGCCGCCGCCAGCATGAACGCCATGCCGCTAAAGAGCAGCCGGAAGTCGGTCGACCCGCGTGCCGCGGCCAGCCCTTCTTTCCAAACCGGTCGCACCTGAAAGCCGAACCGCTCTGGCGCCACCCCTTTGAGCGCCGTGCGCACGGTCGCTTCGTCAGCCGCGACGCGCAAGCTCATGGATTCGCCGAACACGGTGCCGAAGCAGGCCGTTCCCGCCGCATGCGTGAGGAACGCCTTGGGCGTCGCGCGCCACGCTTTCCAGTAGGCCTCGTTGGCGGCATCGTTCAGCCGCTCCTCGTCCATCGGCAGCCCGATGTCCCAGTCGGCACAACGGTCCACCCCCTCCAACCCCGGAAAAACAGGCATCGCACGGCGCGCCGCTGCCGCAACCTCCATCGGCAGCACGCCCCGCACGCGGAACACGCCCTGTGTCTCCGACAGCCGACCGCCTGCCTCGAACCGGCGCCAGCGCAGCGTCACAGTCCCGTTGCTGGAAAGGCCCAGCGTCTCGGCCAGCCAGGCGTTGATGACGACCTCATCGTCGCGCAGATCGCTCGGCACCTGCGGACCTCCGGGCGTCACCGCCGCCACAAACCCGTACGGCGTCGAGCGGTCGCCCGCCTCGAAGCCATCCGCAAGATGAAAGGTCGCGGCCGCAACCGGCAGCCCCGCGCGGGTCAGCGCGTCATGCACGCCAGCCGGCAGAAAGACACGGCGGCTGGTAATCACGGTCCCCGGCTTCTCCTGCCCGCCGCCCTCCGCCCTCTGATCTCTGAGCTCCAGTCCGCACGCCTCCGGCGTCAGCGCCTCCGATAATGCGCGCGCGAGCGCCGTCGGCTGCAGCGAAGAGAGCAGCAGGTTGGCCATACCCGGTACGCCCGCGTCGCGCGCGAGCGCGGCGAGCGGCACGAACACGTTCACGGGCGGCACCGAGGCCGGGCGCAGCGCGAAGTCGGCCGGCAGCAAAGCGCCTGACGCCGCCGGTGCCTCGGACGCTGCCGAAAAATCCAGATTGCGGCGGACCAGCCGCGACGCGTTGATCGGGCCAAGCGGCAATTCGGCCGCGTAGGGCGACGGCTTGACGAAGCGCACCGCACCCGCCGCGCCCGGCACCTGCGCAAGCGCCCGTCCGTTTAGCGCGGCCCTCCCCTCAGCAGCCGGCGGCCCCTGCCGACCGATGACCTGCGCGTCCGGCGCACACACCAAGCCCTCGGCGGTCAGCAGCTCGCCGCGCAGGAGCAGCGCGGCCTCGCTTCCGGGCAGGCGCTGCGCCATGTCGGCCGGGAAGACGCCGTCCGCCAGCAGCGCGACCGAACGGCTGGCGCCGAGCCGCGCGCGCAGGCCGGCGCGCAGGCCGGCTTGCAGCGATTCGCCGGTCAGCAGCGCCGCGCAGAAGACGGCCGCCGTCAGCGCGCACGTGGCCGCAAAGACGGCATGCCGCAAGCGGTAATGCCGCAGGTTTCGCCGAACCCAGGCCGTGATCGTCATCTGATTTTGAATGCTCAAGCACGAACCCTTTTAGACGGGACAGCGGCGGCCCGCACCCGCGTGCCGATCCATCGTCATTTCCCCTGCGGTGTGCCTTTGACCTTGAGCGGGACCGCGTAAAAACCCCTCGAGGCGGTCACATAGAGCGTATCCTTTTTAGGACCGCCGATGCAGACGTTCGCGCTCCACCCCTCCGGAATCTTGATCACACCCAGGAAGACACCCGCCGGGTCGTAGACATAGACGCCCTCTTTGTTGGTCAGATAGATCCGGCCGTCGGCATCGAGCGTCATGCCGTCCGACCCCATCTCGCAGAAAAGCCGTTTGCCGGCCAGCGCGCCGTCGGGCTGAATCGCATAGGCGAAGACCTTCTTCGCCTTGATGTCGGCCACGAAAAGCTGCTTGCCGTCCGGCGTGCCGACAATCCCGTTCGGCTGCTGCAGGTCCTCGGTCACGCGGCGCGGCGTGCCGCCCTTGGGCAGGAAATACACTTGCTGGGTGCCCTGCGGCGCCTCGGCGTGCGTCCACCACGGGCGCTTGTAAAACGGATCCGTAAAATAACAACCGCCGCCCTGCGGGCAGGCCCACACATCATTCGGACCGTTGAATGCCTTGTCGGCGTGCGCCTTGGCCAGCACCGTCACCGTTCCTTCCGGCGTGACCGACCACAGCTCCATTTTCTCATCGGCGCAGACCAGCAGACTGCCGTCCGGCGCGAAGCACATGCCGTTGGCTCGACCGGCCGGGTCCATAAAGGTGCGCAACCCCTGCTCACGCGACCAGCGCAGGATCTTGTTGTTCGGCTGATCCACAAAGAAAACCTCGCCCGCCGCATTGACGGTCGCCCCTTCCGTGAATTTAAATCCGTCAGCCAGCTTTTCCGCCACCGTGCCCGGCGCGACCACGTCGTCCAGCCCCGCCGCCACCGCGCACGCGGCCATCACCCCCGAAACCAGTCCGACCATGCCCTGTTTCATACTGCACCCTTTCGTTGCTCTTCTGTCCACCCGCAGGTTTGGCCGTCAGTTTACCGTTTCGCGGCAACGCTGACAACGTGTTGTTGAACGACGTGCGCTTTCGCTTGCGCGGGCTGCGCGGGACGCCTACAATGAGGCGCTTTCAGATGCAAACGACTCCTCCAGAACCGCCGCCGGTGTTCGACTGCCACGTCCACCTCTACCCGGACGCGCTGGCCCCCAAGGCGGTGGGCGAGCTCGCGCGGCGCTTCGGCAACCCGCCGGCGTTCGACGGCACCGTGGCCGGGCTGTCGGCGGACCTCGCCCGCTCCGGCATCCGCGGCGCGCTCAATCTGCCGGTCGCGACCCGGCCCGAGCAGGTGGCGTCGATCAACGCCTGGGCCGCCGCGATCAACCGCGGCCCGGTGCGCAGTCTCGCGACCCTTCACCCCGACACGCCCGACATCCCGGCCACGCTCGCGGCCATTCAGGCGGCCGGCTTTCGCGGCGTCAAGTTGCACCCCGAGTATCAGGCTTTCACTTTGGACGATCCGCGCATGCGGCCGGTCTGGCGCGGCTGCGCCGAGCGCGGCCTCTTTGTCTTCCTGCACGCCGGCGGCGAGCGTGTCTTCACGCCGCCCTTCCGCACGACGCCCCGCGCGCTGGCGGCGCTGCTGGCGGCGCATCCGCGCCTGACGGTGGTGGCCGCGCACCTGGGCGGCTTCCAGATGTGGGACGAGGCCGAGGCCTCGCTCATCGGCCGCCCGCTCTACCTCGACCTGTCGCACACGCTCTTCTGGATGCCCGAGGCGCAGCTCGTGCGCATGGTGCGGCGCCACGGCGCGGCGCGCATCCTGTTCGGCACGGACGCCCCGTGGCAGTCGCCGGATGCCGTGCTGCGCGCCTTCCTCGCGCTGCCGTTCACAGCGCACCAACAGCGGCAAATTCTCTGGGACAACGCCGCAGGCCTGCTCGGCCTGACGGATCCTGTTCGGGCACGCAGTGACGTGCCCGCCACCCTCCAACCCCGGGCCTCGGCATGACAGTTGCCCTCATCGGACTCGGCCTGATCGGCGGCTCGTTCGCCCGCGACCTGCGCAAGTCAGGCCTGACCACAGAACTGCTCGGCGTCGATGCCGACCCGGCGCATGCGGCGCGCGCGCTTGAACTCGGCCTCGTCGACCGTATTGTCGCGCTGGGCGAAGCCGCCCGCGAGGCCGACGCGCTGCTGCTGGCGGTGCCGGTCAACGCCATCGAGACACTCCTGCCGAGCCTGCTCGACACCGCACGCGACGGACAGACCGTGATCGATCTCGGCTCCACCAAGCTGCGTATCGCCGATGCGGTGCGCGAGCACCCTCGGCGCGAGCGGTATGTCGCGGCGCACCCGATGGCCGGCACCGAGAACGCCGGCCCCGACGCCGCGCTGGAAGGGCTCTTCCGGAACAAGACCGTGCTGCTGTGCGATCTTGAGTGGAGCGCCCCGGATGCCTGCAAGACCGCGCTCGAACTCTTCCACGCGGTCGGCCTCAAGTTCGAGTTCATGACCGCCGAGCAGCACGACCGCCACGCCGCGTATGTCTCGCACCTCTCGCATGTGGTCGCCTACGCCCTCTCGCTCGCCGTGCAGAGCGAAGAGAAGGCCGGCTACGCCGTGCCGCGTCTGGCGGGCGGCGGCTTCGCCTCCACCGTGCGCCTCGCCAAGAGTTCGCCTGACATGTGGGTGCCGATCTTCGAGCAGAACCGCGACGCGATCCTCGCCGCGGTCGCGGCCTTCTCCGACCGCGTGGCCACCTTCACGCGCTGCCTCGAGGAGCGCGACTGGGATCGCCTTGACGCCTACATCCGCGAGGCCAACCGCATCCGCGACCTGCTGTAGCGGTGCACGTGCAACCGAATACGGGGACTCGGCACATTGACAGGGCTTATTGGCGCCCTGTATGATATCGGGCAGTCGAGGGATCATAGAGAGAGCGTAACGAAGGACTGTCCATGACCGAAGAAAGACAATCGATGGAAGCCGATATCGTGTGTGTGGGTTTCGGCCCGGCCACGGCCGGATTTTTGACCACGCTGAGCCGCGCCATGATGAAGCCCGACGGCACGCCCGCCTTTGAGAGCAAAGTGATGCCGGGCATGCCGCTGCAGGTGATGTGCTACGAGCGCGCCGACGACATCGGGTTCGGCGTCTCCGGCATTGTCACCAAGGGACGCCACATCCGCGCCTCGTTCCCCGAACTTGACCTGACGAAAGAGATCCCCAACGCGGCAGAGGTCAGCCACGAGTCGGTCGCCTACCTCTTCGACACCGTCGGCGCGAGCCGCCGCAGCGCAGGCACGCGCTTCATGGACGGCGTCTTCAAATACGGCCAGTTCGCCATGCGCAAGGCCCCTTCGGCCACCGAGCTGCCGTGGATTCCGCCCTTCCTGCGCAAAGAGCCGGGCCTGGTGATGTCGATGGGCTCTTTCCTGTCATGGTGCGGCACGCAGCTCATGGGCTCCGGCCTGGTGCAGATCTGGCCCGGTACGCCAGTCAGCGCCCCGCTGCTGGAGGGCGACGCGGTGGTCGGCGTGCGGCTGGCGGATCAGGGCGTGGACAAAAAGGGCGTTCCCGAGGCCGCCTACATGCCGGGCATGGACATCCGTGCGCGGCTGACGGTGGTGGGCGACGGTCCGGTCGGCGCGGTCGGCCGCAAGCTGGACCGCCACTTCGGACTGCCCGAAGGCCACCACCAGCACGATTGGGCCGTGGGCATGAAAGCGGTGGTCGAGCTGCCCGCCTCGTGCGACCTCAAGCCCGGCACGGTGCTGCACACGCTGGGCTTTCCCGAACCCGAAATCTTCGGTTTCCTCTACGTCTATCCCGACCGCACCGCCTCGCTCGGCATCTTCGTGCCCTCGTGGCTGGACAATCCGATCCGCACCACCTACCGGTATCTGCAGCATTGGATGCAGCACCCCTACCTGTGGCGTCACCTTCAGGGCGGCACGTTGCGCTCCTGGGGCGCGAAGTCGCTGCAAGAGTCCGGCGCGCGCGGCGAGCCGTATCTGGCGGGTGACGGCTTCGCCCGTATCGGCGAGGGGTCCGGCTCCACCAACGTGCTCACCAACTCCGGCGTGGACGAGGCGTGGCGCAGCGGCGTGCTGCTGGCCGAGGGCGTGATCGACCTGCTCGCGCGCGACCAGCCCTTCACCAAAGCCGCGCTGACCGGCGCGTATGTGCGCCGCCGCCGCCAGGATCCGCTCGACGCCGAGTTGCAGGCCGCCAAGAAGGCGCGCGACGGCTTCGGCAAGGGGTTCATGCTCGGCATGATGGGCACCGGCATGACCGGCATGACCCACGGCATGCTCAATCTTTCGGTCGGCTCCTGCCCGCCCTCGCAGCGCATCCCGACGCTGGCGAGCGTCTACGGCGAACGCATCGCGCCCGCCGCGCTCAGCGAGGCGGCCGAACGCTGCGCCAAGGACCGGCAGCCCCTGCACGACACGGTGATGACGCTGGCCGGCTGGCCCGAGATCCCGTATGACGGCACGCTGCTGATGTCGCACCAAGATGCGCTCTTTAAAGGCGGCAAGGTGCAGGCCGCCGCAGGTTTCGCCGATCACGTGACCTTCGCCGATCCCGCGCTCTGCGCCTCCTGCACAGAGCGCACCTGCATCGAGATCTGCTCCGCACAGGCCCTGATGCCCGGCGAGGAGGGCGGCACGCCGGAGTTCGACCGCGAGAAATGCATCCACTGCGGCGCCTGCATCTGGAGCTGTTCCAAGGCGCTGCCCGCCGATCCCGAACGCGCCAACATCGAGTTTGGCGCGGGCTCCGGCGGCCTGCATTCGAACGAAAACTGACCGCGCGCCGCGCGGCGGTCAAGGCTTGAAGCCGGGCACGGGCGTGAAGGTCACGCGCACGCGGGCGGCGGTGACGGGCGCGTCGAACGTCACGGCCAGCCGGCGCGGCGAGGCTTTGCCCGGATTCTCAAGCTGTTCTTCTTCCAGCCGCCAGGTCCCGCCTTCCGCAGCAATCTTCACCTCCACGCAGCGCTGTTTGTCATGAAGGTGCAGCGTGGCGGCGTCTTTGCGCGTCACGTCGCGGTAGGTGATGATCGGCACGCTGAATGTCTGCGGCGTCGAGAAGCGGACTTCGTCGCTGACTGTGATGACGCGTGCCGTCCGGTCATGCGTGAAAGTCCGCACCAGCGAGGTCAGTTCGGGGACGCGGTACGCGGCCGCCAGATCGAGTTCAAAGCGGTCGCGCGCGTCGGTGAAGGCGGCGTCCAGCACACGCGCGGCCGAGCGCCGCCCGGTCGGTTGGAGTTGGCCGGCCACGACCGGCACGGGGTGGCCGTAGGAGTTGAGCACCGGGCTGACGTACCGCTCGCGGCTGAAGGTGCGGCGCGTGTAGACCTCGCCACCGGGATCGCCCAGCATCTCGACGCCGTCGAGCACCACGGCATACGAACCGACGTCGTTGTGGTTGTGGTGCTCGGCGTTGTGCCCGCCCTTGACGGCTGCGCCGAACGGCACGTCGTTGGACGCTCCGCCGGAGCGCGTGATCAGAACCTGCGCGTCCTGGAAATAGGTGCGGATCGGCAGGTTCTCCGCTGCGGGATCGGCCGGCGGCGATTCCTGCCCGAAAGCCCGCAGCCCGATGGTGGCGTGACCGCCCTTCAGCAGCGCGGGCACGGGGGTGTCGGTCGGCACGGCTTCGGGGTAGACCTGCCGGATGAGCGCCCAGACGTCATGGCTCGGCGCGCCGCCGCCGTCTGCGAACCAGGGTGAGCGGCCCGGCTGGATCTGATAGCCCTTGGCATACGCGGCGATGCGCCGCAACTTGTCGCCGGTAAAGAGGTCGAGCCGTCCGCCGGTGGCCGCGCGCACGGCGAGCCCCATCATCACGTAGTGTCCGAAACCGTAGTTCCAATAGCCCATGCCCTCGCTGCAGTAGCCGTCGTCGGTGAACCCGCTGATGAAGAAGGGGTTGGAAAACTCCATGGCGGCCAGCACCAAGGCGCGCTCCTCGCGCGACTCAAGCAGCGATAGGGCGCAGCAGACCACGCCGGCGGAGCAGACGGCATTCCAATTGTTGTCGCAGCGCATCCACCAGTTGCCGTTGATGTTGCCGCTGCGCACCGCGTTCAGGTAGGGCTCCAGCACGCGCCGCCGGACCTCGCCGCGCAGCCGCGTGCGCACGGCGGGCGAGAGGCGGTGGCCGAGCCAGGCGTCTGTTTCGGCAAGCAGCCAGCCGCGCGCGGAAGAGCCGAGGTCGATGGTGAGGCGCGTACCCTTGAAATTGCCGAGATCGGAGTCATGCGCCGGCATGGTCCAGCTCCGCTCGTCGCAGACCGCGAGCAGGTCGCGCTCGAGCGCGGGCAGAAAGCGCCCCTTGTCTTCCAGGCACTCGGCCAGCAGCAACGCGGTGAGACGCTGCGAACGCTGGCCGTAAGGCCGCTCGTAGTTGCGGCGGTTACCGGTCGTGGTGAAGTCGAGGTAGAGGGCGTCGGGCAGATCCGGCGGCGGCGCGCGCAGGGCCTTTTCCGCGTCGCGCAGAAGCGCGGCGGCCTCGGGCAGCGCGGCCAGCCGGTTCCATGCGGCGCGGTCGGTGGCCGGGCGCCCCAGGCCGTGCGGCGCGGGCGCGAGCCAGGCGGCAATCTCAGCGACGCGTGCCGGATCAGGCGGCGGAAAACCGTTCCGAGATGTGCGCAAGGCCGTGACGCGCACTTTTTCCGCCTCGGCGTCACTCAGCTCGGCGAGCACGAAATCATCCGCGTCGGCCGCGCCGCAGCCGCCGTTGAAGCTGTGTACCCAGACCCACAGCGCGGCCGCTTCGGGCGGAGCTAGGCCGACGAGCGTGAAGGCCTGCCACTCGCCCTTAGCACCTTGGATGGTCTGGATGATTTCGCCGTGGCGGGAGGGCGAGGTGAGGACACTTCCCTTGGCATCGGCAAACTGCATGTAGACACCGACCGCACCGTCATTCTCCAGCACGCGCCCCCAGAAGGAGAGCGCGTAGGTTTTGCCGGCGGCGACCGGCACCGGCGCCGACCGGCAACTGCTGCCCTGGGCGTCAGAGGTGTCCGAGACGCGCAGTCCGCGTTTGCCGGTGTGCGCCGCCTCCGCCGTGATGACGCTCAGGCCCGGGTCGGTGATCGTCCACGCCGGCTTTTCAACGTCTTCGAAACCGGCATTGGGGATAGCCAAGGGATTGCCGCAGGCGACGGCGGCGGTGAGAAAGGCGAAACTCAGCAGACGAATCATCAGTGACCCCTCATTCCGTTCGTTCAGATGGCGTACCGGTGCGGCCGACCGGCGCACACCCTGCGGCACAGACGTATGACTGAGCGCTCATTGTGCAGAGGGGCGACGAATTGTCAATGCCGATCTCTTGGGCCGTCTTGACGCCCCTTCTTGACCCCCGGGCCGACGCATCTAATTTTTTGTCTTCACGGCCTTTCACCCACGATGTCGGCGCATTGATCACTTTGCCTGTGTCGGGAGTCTGTGAATCATGTTTCACATCGCGGACGGGGCCGTCCGCGCCCCCGACTCTTCGTTCAAAGCACGCGCGCAACGCTGACGTTGGGAGTAGACATCGCTATCGGGATCGGGATCGCTATCGGGATCGAACATCTTTTGACCCCATCGCAAGAGGAGCCGCGCGGGACGGCTCAAAATGGACGATCCCGATCCCGATAGCGATTTGGATGAGAGCAAGCTCCTGCCAGTCGCGGGACCGTACACGGTCACGGGAAGGCGATGAGGCCGTCGTGTACGTGTACGTGAACGGGTACGGGGACGAGGGGCCACAAAAACCATGCCGCAGCGCCGACTGCATGGCACTCACCGGGTGCATGTCACACCCGCAGTTCTGACGGCATGAGCCAAATTCAAGATGCGTCGGCCCTGTCTTGACCCCGCGCGCCGCCGGCGCTACAGTAACGCTGTCCACATTCTGACATGAAACACGCACACTCCCATATCGACGCCGTTGAAACGGTGTTGCGCACGCGGTTCGAACGACAGATCCGCGCGCATCAGGTGATGCCTGCTGAGGATGCGGTCTTGGCGCCGTTCCCCGACGGACTTGACCCGCGCCTCGCCGCCGTGCTCCGCGAGCGTGGCATCGGCCAGCTCTACGCCCATCAGGCCGAGGCCTTTGAAGCGGTCTCGGCCGGCCGCGACACCGTACTGGTCTCGCGCACGGCATCGGGCAAAACCCTGGCCTTCCTGCTGCCGATCTTGAGCGACTACTGCCGCAGCGACGCGCCCTTCGGCGTGCTGCTGCTCTACCCCACCAAGGCGCTTTCGCGCGATCAGGAGGGCACGCTCGGCGCGCTGCTCAAAGCCGCGCTCGACACCCGCAAACTCGGCACCTTTGACGGCGACACCCCGCGCGAGGAGCGCAGCAAGATCATGAAGGGGGCGGACTTCGTGATCACCAATCCCGACATGCTGCACGCGGGGATACTGCCCAACCACCACCGCGGCTGGAGCGATTTTCTGGGGCGCCTGAAATACATCGTGGTGGACGAGGTGCACGCCTACCGCGGCGCGTTCGGCTCACATGTCTCCAATGTCTTCCGCCGCCTGCTGCGCGTCTGCGCCATGCACGGCTCGTCGCCCCGCTTTGTCTGCTGCTCCGCGACGGTCGGCAATCCCGGCGAACATGTGCAGGCGCTCTTCCACCGTCCGTTCACAGTCATTGACCGCGACGGCTCGCCGCGCCCGCGCCGCGACCTCTATCTGATCAACCCGCCGCTCGTGGAGAGCGCCGGTTCCGCGCGTTTCCGCAAGGGGCCCGCCTCGGTCTCGATCCCGATCATCCGCGCCGCCGCGGCCGCCGGCGTCCGCACCATCTGCTTCTGCCGCTCGCGGCAGCAGGTCGAGCGCCTCTGGCGCGCGGTCACCGACGGCCACCCCGAACTGAAAGAGCGGGTCAAGCCGTATCGCGGGGGCCTGCTGCCGGCCGAACGGCGCCAGCTCGAGAAGGACCTCTTCGAGGGCCGCATCACCGCCATCCTCTCGACCAACGCGCTCGAGCTGGGCATCGACATCGGCGATCTCGACGTCTGTATCCTCTCCGGCCACCCGGGCTCGCTGGCCAGTTTCTGGCAGCAGGCCGGACGTGTCGGGCGCAAAGGCAACCGCGCGCTGATCCTCTATGTGGCGCAGGACGCGCCGGTGGACCAGTATCTGGTGAACCATCCCGACTTCCTCACCGGCACGCCGATCGAACAGGCGTGGCTGCATGCCGACAACCCGTATATCATGCTGCAGCACCTGCCGTGCGCCGCGCACGAACATCCGCTGCGCGATGAGGAGCCGCTTTTCGACACGCGCGCCTACGGCTTCGCGCTCGACATCCTCAAAGAGGACGGCACGCTCAAGCCGTATAAAGGCTGCTGGCGCTACGCCCTGCCCGACTATCCGGCACGCGGCGTCAACCTGCGCGGCATGACCGACTACAACGTCGAGATCGTCTGCAACGGCGAAGTGATCGGCGAGATCGATCCGATCGGCGCACGCGCCGAGCTGTACAAAGACGCGATCTACCAGCATCTCGGCCGCCGCTACATGTCGATGGACCTGGACCTCGACAAGAAGCTCTGCACCGTCGAGCCGGTGGAGGTCGACTACTACACCGAATCGGAATGGGAGAGCCGGCTGGACCTGACGGCGGAAGAGGGCCGCAAGACGGTTCATGGCGCGGACCTGCGCTTCGGCGCGCTGCATGTGAACAGGCAGCCCAAGCTCTTCAAGAAAGTGCGCGAGCGCACCTTGGAGAACGTGGGTTACGGACCGATCACGCTGCCGCCGTTTGAATATGACACCGTCGGCTTCGCCCTGCGCGTGCCTGAACCTTGGGGCCGCGCGCTGGACGCGCGCGACAAGCGGCTCGTGCCGGCCGCGCTCTTCGGCCTGCGCTATATCCTGCGCCACGCGGCTGCGAGCGTGAGCATGGCCGACCCGGGCGATCTCGAGACCGATCTCGCGCCGCTCGACCGCGAAGAGGAGGGCGGGGCGGAGCGCTCAACGCGCAACGCGCAACGCGCAACGGTCAACGAAGAACGGGAAGAGCCGCCGCGCGTGCCGCCGGGTGCGGATGCCGAGGGCTTCGAGCCGCTGCCGCCCCCGGTCTGGGCGGACATGACGTTCGAGAGCGCGCTCTTTCTGTACGACCGCCTGGAGGGCGGGGCGGGCTATGCGGAAAAGGTGTTCGAGAAGATCGAAGACACACTGGGCCTCTGCCGCCGGATGATCCGCGAATGTCCCTGCGAAAACGGCTGCCCGGCCTGCGTGCCGCCGCTGCCGCCGGGGGTGAACGACGAGGATCTTGAACTTTTTCTGGTGGAGTCCAACGCCGTGCGCGTCTGCACCCTGAGCCTGCTGGACGCGCTGCTGGACGGCACAGTCGCAGTGCCCGAGATCAAGACCGTGACGCGCGACTGGGAGCAGCCGGTTGCGGCGCCGGTGCCGGACAGCGCCGCGCTGCTGCTGCGCGGCAAGCTGAACCGCGCGGCCGACGCGCTGCGCGAAAAAAGGAAACGAGAATATTAGATCCGGTCGGGCGGGCTTCCTCAGCGAGCCGCCCAGCCGTCAAACCCATTGCATGTTCAGCGGCTGGACGAGCGGACGCTCGTCCCTCCCGCCGCCGCGCATGCACCCCCCTCCCTCCTCCTTTCTCCCCCCTCCTTCCCCTCCCCCGGCCACCACCCGATGACCACGCGGTCGCACGCGGTCTTTGACGGGAAAGGGGCGATCCGCTACACTCTCCGTCATGTTTCCCCATGACGGTCAAAGCGTTGCGCGGGGCCTTGCGCTGAAACAGGTGACGGCCATCGCGCGGACCACGCTGGTTGAAGCGATCCAGCAGCCGATCGCCTTTCTGATTCTGCTTTCGGCGGTGGTGACGACGCTGCTGGTGCCGGTCTTCCAGTTCCATCGGTTCGGCGAGGACGGACGGCTCGCGCGCGACAGCGGCTTGTCGTGCATGCTGGTGTTCGGTCTGGTGCTCGCCGCCGGCGCGGCCGGCCGCACGGTGTCCGGCGAGATCGCGCGCGGCACGGCCTCCGCCGCGCTGGGCAAGCCGGTGCGGCGCGTGACGTTCCTGCTGGCGAAGGCGCTGGGGGTGCTGGCGGTGTCCGCCTTTTTCTGGCTGGGCGTGCTCTCCGCGACGCTGCTGGCGGAACGCGGCTCGGCTCACTTCATCACGCACAAGGATTATTCCGGTTACGTGACCGATGTGATCACGCTGGCGCTGAGCGCGGCGGGCGTGGCGGCGGCTCTGCTTGTCGCCGCGGCGCGCCACTATTTCGGCCGGCGTCGGTTTGGCGTGTCGGCCTTTGTCGGCGTGGCGCTTTCGCAAATGCTGGTGGCGCTCGTCACCGGCTTTTACAATCGCTTGGGACAGCTCTATCCGCTGCACGGCGAAGCGGCCTGCGCCGGCTGCGGCGCGGACCACGCCCATGCGGCGGGCTGGGTGTTCTATCACCCGGAATTGAACCTGCGCGTGATCCCCGCAGCGCTGCTGGTGCTCTGCGCGCTGGCGGTCTTCACGGCGCTGGCGACCGCACTGGCCACGCGCCTGTCGACCGGCTCGACCCTCGCGGTCTGCGCCGGCGTGCTGCTGCTGGGACTGGCCGGCGACTCGCTGCTGACCGGCGCGCCGTTCTGGTCGGGGCGCGGTCTGGCTGCCGGCCTGCTGCCGGACCTTCAGAATTTTTGGCTGTGCGACGCGGTCGCGCGCGGCGGACGCATCGCCTGGCGCTATGTCGGCGAGGCTGCGCTCTACGCGCTGACCTGCTGCGCGTTCTTCCTCGGCGCCGGCTGTCTGGCGTTCCGGGAGCGGGATCTGGGATGATGTGCGCGGCGACGCGCAGGAGGGAACGGGACGTGCCTGAAAGCAAACGACAACCGGTCATCGAGACACGCGGACTGCGCAAAGTCTTCCGCGATTTCTGGCGTCGCCCCACCGTGGAGGCAGTCAAGGGGCTGGACCTCACGGTCAATGACGGCGAGGTCTTCGGCCTGCTGGGGCCGAACGGCTCAGGCAAGAGCACCACGATCAAGATGCTGCTCGGACTGCTGCGTCCCTCGGCCGGCGTGGTCCGCGTGCTGGACGCGGCACCCGACGACACGCGCGCCAAGGCGCGCATCGGTTACCTGCCCGAGGTCTCGCACCTGCATCCCTTCCTCACGCCGCGCGAGACGCTGATGTACTACGCCAGCCTCTTCGGCATGCCGCGCAAGGAGGCGGTGCGCCGCACGCATGAATTGCTGGTCATGGTGGATCTCGAGCATGCCGCCGACCGCGCGGTGGGCGGTTTTTCAAAGGGCATGGCGCGCCGCGTGGGCCTGGCCCAGGCGCTGGTGAACGCGCCCGGGTTGCTGATCCTCGACGAGCCGACCTCGGGACTCGATCCGATCGGCAGCCGCGAAGTGAAGGACCTGGTCTGCGCGCTGGCCCAAGGCGGCGTGACGGTGCTGATGACCTCGCATCTGCTGGCGGATGTCGAGGATGTCTGCGACCGCGTGGCGATCCTTGAGCGCGGCGTGCTGCGCGCCGAGGGCAAGATCGCCGAGCTGCTGCGCCAGCCGGACGCCGTGCGCTTTGAGGTGGAGGGCTTGGATGAGCCGGACGCCGCTGCGGTACGTGCCGAGCTGGAGGCGCGCACGGGGCGGCGTGTGCGACAGGAGTATCCGGCGATGAGCCTGGAGCGCTACTTCCTTCAGGTGGTCGCGCGGGACGGACAGCAGCGCGCGTTCGCCATGGCGCCGTTTCTCGGCGCGGCACCCGCCGACACTAACTCCTAAATCCTAACTTCTCCTTGATGACACGCATGACAAATGACGCACAGAACGGGATCGCGGCTTCCGCGCGGCGCATCGGCGGCGTGGCCGTGCTCGCCGTGCGGGCCGCGCTGCGGACCCGGACGGTCGGCGCTCTGCTCGCGCTGCTGGCGGTCTGTGTGCTGGTGCTGCCCGGTGCGGTAAAGGGCGACGGCACACCGGAGGGCGAGCTGCATATCCTGCTGACCTACACGCTCGGCTTTGCCTTCGGCATCCTCTGCCTGGCGACGCTCTGGGCGGCCTGCGCGCTCTTTGCGGCGGAGATCGACAGCGCCCGCATGCAGCTTTCGGCCGTCAAGCCTGTGCGCGCGGCGGAATTCTGGGCCGGCAAGTGGCTGGCCTTGCTGGCGCTGAACGCGGCGGCCCTGCTGGCGGTCTATACCGGTGTCTACGCACAGGTGCGTTGGCGCATGCACCGCGACGGCTGGGAAACGGTCGAACAACCGGTCAGCCGGTATGTGGCGCATCCGCTGCTGCCGTCCCCCCGCGAAGAGGCGCGCGAGACCCTTGACGAACTGCGCGCGCGCAACGAGTTGCCGAAAGGGTACAGCGAGCGCACCATCCTGCGCGCGCTGGAGGAAAAGGCGCCTGAGAAGTACACCGAGATTCCCCCGGGACGGCAGCAGGCGTGGCGCTTCCGCCTGTCTCGGCCGCTGCGCGCCGGCGAGGCAGTCACTGTGCGCCTGCGCTTCGAGACCGAGTACAACACGAGGGCGCAGGTAACCGGCATCTGCCGGCTGGGCTGCGTCGAGACGGCGCGGGCGGTGGAGGTTCCGCTGGATGATTTCACACTGAAAGAGATCGAGTTCGCCGTGGACGCGCGGGCGTTCGGCCAAGCGCCGGATGCCGGATTGCGCACCTTTGAATTGAGCTTCGAACACACCGGCGACGCCAAGCACGCGCCGGGCCTCCTGCTGCGCTTCCGCAAGGATGTGGCGCTGCTGACGCCGGGGGGCAGTTTTTGGATGAACCTGCTGCGCGCGGCGGCGGTGCATGGGAGCGTGCTGGCGCTGCTGGCGGCCTTCGGCTTGACGTTGAGCATCTGTTTCTCGCTGCCGGTGGCCGCTTTCGTGGCGACGGTACTTCTGGTGCTCACGATGGTGGGCAATTCTGTGGTGCAGGTGGTGTCGGAAGAAGATGCCAAAAAATGGAGCAACCGCGCGGGCATGCTGGTGTCACGCACGGTGCATGGCGCCACGCGCCACGCCCTGAAGGCTGAGCCGCTGGCGGCCTTGACGAACGGCGAACGGCTCGAGGCCGATATGCTGCGCGCATCGCTGGTCTGGAATGCCTTGTTGCTCCCGCTGCTGCTGGCGGCGGCGGGCTGCGCCGTGTTGCGACGGCGCGAGTTGGCGGATGCGGAATGACGCGCACACGGCGAAGGAACGACACATGAACAAGACAACACGCAGACGCTTTCTCGGATCGGTCCTCGCGGGCGCGACGATGGCAGGCGGCTGCCGCAGCCCTGCGGGACGCGGCGGCGCGGCGCGGCGGCGGAGCGCCGGCAACCGGCTGAATGTCGCGGTGCTCGGCGCGGCGGGGCGCGGCGAGGCGTGCTGGCGCGCGGTCTGCGCGTCGGGCGACCGGCTGGCGGCGCTGTGCGATGTGGACGAACGCGCGCTGCTCGCGGCGCGCGACACGGTCACCGACACGCAGCCGGACGTGACGCTTTACAAAGATTTCCGCGTGCTGTTCGAGTCCGAACGCGGACTTGATGCGGTGCTGATCGCCACGCCGGACCACGGGCACGCCCTGCAGGCGGCCTGGGCGATGGCACAAGGATGCCATGTTTTCGTCGAGCCGCCGCTGGCCCGTACGCTCGCCGAGACTGAGTCACTCTCGCGGGAGGCTCGCCGTCGCGGCGTGGCGCTGTGGATGGGCGACGAGGCGGGCGCGCGGCCGCAGTTCCGCCGCGCGGTCACGCTGTTGCGTGCCGGTATCATCGGCGCGGTCACCGACGTGCATGCTTGGACCGCGCGGCCGGTGTGGCCGCAAGGCGGCCGCCGGCCGGAAGGCAGCGACCCCGTGCCGCCCGCACTGGACTGGGATCTGTGGCTGTGCGGTGCGCCGCTGCGGCCGTTCAAAGAGCGCGTCTACCACCGCTTCAACTGGCGCGGCTGGCACGATTTCGGGACCGGCGCCCTGGGCGATGTCGGCTGCCAGCTTCTGAGCCTGCCGTTCCGCGCGCTGGACTTGCGAGCGCCACGCATGGTGACAGCGGAGGAGGTCGACGGAGCGACCGCCGAAATGTATCCGCGCGCGAGCCACGTGCAGGCGGTTTTTGATGCCACGGCCCGACGCCGTCCGCCGGTGACGCTCTCTTGGTACGACGGCGGCCGGCGGCCGGCGGCGATCCGTCTGCCAGAGGTGGTTCAGTCGCTCGGGACGTTCCCCGGCGGCGGCTGTCTGCTGGTGGGCGAAGACGGCGTGTGGCTGATGGCCGATGAGACGGGTGAGCGGCATCGCGTGGCGTTGCCCGGCGAGACACGGTTGGTAGACGCCGAGAAACATGAGGCCTGTGCGCTGGCACCGCTGCCGCCGAAAGGCGCCGACACGCACGCCCGTTTTCTCGACGCGCTGCGAGCCGGCACGCTGGAGTCCGTCGAGTCGCCGCACGTGAGCGCGCTGATGGAGACCGTGCTCACGGGCTGCGTCGCCCAGCGCGTTCCGGGCCGCCTGGTGTGGAACAGCCGCAAGGGGCGGTTTGACGGCAGCGACGAGGCGAACCGCCTGGTCGTTCCGTCCGCGCGTGATGGCTGGGGCTGCCCGCTGTGAACCGGAAACGCGCGCGGCCATGCATGTCTGATGTGCGGCCATGTAAAACAGAAAGGTGGTGTGCGATGCAGAGGTTCAGTTGCGCAACTGTATGTGTAGCCATGATGGCGGTAGGAGGGCGTGCTATGGCGTATGAATCGATCTATCCGCGAACGCCGGTCGGCACGCTGGAGATCAAGACGCTGCCGGCCCGCACCACGCTGATCGCGTCGGCGCCGGGCGATGCGTTCAAGGACCGCGGCGCGGCGTTCAGGCAGCTTTTCTCGTACATCAACGCGAACAAGGTCGCCATGAGCGTGCCGGTCGAGGCCTCGGCCTCCACCAACGAGATGGTTTTCCTGGTCGGCAGCGACGACAGCGAACGCGCGCTCGCCTCCGACAAGGGCGTCACCGTGCGCACGCTGCCGGAGGTGACGGTGTCCAGTATCGGCCTGCGCGGCGGCTACTCGCGCAAGAATTACGAGAAGGGTGTGGCGCGCCTGCGCGCCTGGCTGGCGGCGCAGCCAGAGTGGCAGGCGGATGGCGAGCCGTATGCCGTGTATTGGAATTCGCCCTTCATGCCGGTCTTCCTGCGTAAATCGGAGATCCACCTGCCGGTGCGGCCCGCTGCGGCGTCGGCCGCGCTGCCGCCGTTCTACGGCTTCGCGGTGGAGACGATCGACGGCGCGCGCACCAACCTCACCCCGTACCGGGGGCAGGTCGCGCTTGTGGTGAATGTGGCCAGCCGCTGCGGTTTCACGAAACAGTATGCGGGGCTGCAGAAGCTGTACGAAAGCTATCGCGCGCGCGGCTTTGCGGTGCTCGGGTTTCCGTGCAATGACTTCATGGGGCAAGAGCCCGGAACGCACGAGGAGATCCGCGCGTTCTGCTCGGTGAACTTCGGGGTGACCTTTCCGCTCTTCGCCAAGATCCACGTCAAGGGCGCGGAGAAGCATCCGCTCTTTGCCTGGCTGACCGACGGCACGCGCCATCCCGGCCTGGGCGGCGAGGTGGCCTGGAATTTCAGCAAGTTTCTGGTCGGACGCGACGGCAGCCTGCTGGCGCGTTTCGGCTCGCGCACGGCGCCCGATGATCCCGCGCTGGTCGCGGCGGTGGAACAGGCGCTGTCGGCCGCGCCGCATCAATAGTGTGGGGCGTGTATGAGGGGACTAAGTGTGGGGACTAAGTGTACCGCATCGTCACCACTATGGAGTAGCATCATGTTTGAGGGTGTCGGCATGTATCCAGCCGCAGCGGCCTGCGGCGTCAATGCGCACCCAGGGGCCGGACTGTTCGAGCGGCACGACCGTGCTGCCGGGGTTGAGCGTGAAGAGCGGCGCACCTGTTTGTGATGGCGCGAACCGCACCTCCGCGCGCCGTGCGAGATGGCGCGTGGATAGCGTCGTCTTGCTCCGCAGCCGGTAGCCCATGCCTAGGCCGCCCGCCAGAATCAGCAACCCGACGCCCGCCGCGAGTACCCGGTGCGTGCCGGCCAGCAGGAAGAAGACGAAAAACGCCGCCAGGACGCCGCCGCCCGCCACCAGCAGCGGCACGCTGTGGCGCAGGGTCTGGTCCACCTGCTCGCGCGTGATGAGCTGCGCCTGAACGGCGGACACCGCCGGGCGCGCGGTGTCGATCACCCGCACCTCTTCGGCGGCGGCCGCAGCCGGCGCCGCGCCGAACGTCAGGCGGAACGGACCCGCCACGCTCTCTTCATACCGCTCAGTCGCAGGATTGAAGAAGCTGAAACGCGCCGCCGCGATCTCGGTGGCGTTGGTGCTCTGCGGAATGAAAACCTGCTCGCTCTTCAGATGCGCCGCCTCGCGCAGCAGCTCTTTCGGCGGATAGCTCTTGAAGAGCGGCGAAGCGGGCGGCACGGGCATGGCCGCCCGGTCGCCGAGCCAGCCCTCGCCGACCAGATCAAGAGAGAGCGTGATGATGTCGCCAGGCTGCACGATATGCTGCGAGAGCCGTCCGTTGAGGCGGAAATGTCCGATCGCGCCGGAGAAGTCGGCCGGACGCCCGGCTTCGGGCAACGGCCTGACGCGCAGCGTGAACGGCTCGAGCTGCTTCTGCTTGGGAAACGACTGCCAGTGCGAGAAGAAGCCGGCATTGCGCCGTTCGACCAGCATGCAGTGCACGTGCGGCTGAAAAACGCGGTCGATCGGCTGGTGGCAGCGCGCCTTGGCGATGAACCGGTGCACCGTGAAGGTCTGCGTGCCGCGCGTGACGCGGCTGCCGACGGCGGTTTCAAGCCGTCCGACTGTGATCAGCTCGGGATTGTTGGGGAAGTCGGTGATCCGCACATCCTCCACCTCGCTGCCGAACGTGACCTCAAGCTCAAAATGGATCTCGAACGCCTGGTTGACATAGAGCGCGTCGGGCACCGTCTTGAAACGTCCGCCCAGAATCTCGCCCGCCCGTACCGGCAGCGCAACCAGCAGCAGCAGACACAGCCAGCGCCCCGCCTTGCACCGCCACCCTCTTCCGCAGTCGGTTAGCGGCAGGGAAACACGATAATTTTGCATCGCGGGTAAAAAGGACAGCAGGCCTGTCGGGAGCGCGGGCGTCCCCGCCCGCAACAACGTTTCATCAAAAGGTTTTGTGTTCGGGCTCTGAAAGCCAAAACGCGCAAAAGAATCTCGTACAGCCATTCGCCTTGCGGGCGGGGACGCCCGCGCTCCCGACTCTGCCCCGCCCAAAACACGCGCCCTGCTCGCTCTCCCCGGCCGCCAGCAGACGATCCCGCATCCCTCTTCCCTCCTCCTTCCTCCTTCGACTCTCATGGTGCCGCCTCCGTATCGCTGGCTGAAGCGGCGAAGACGCGCGCGCCCCAGGTCGCTTCATCGTGCCGCTCATGCGTGAGCGTCATCAGGGTGGAGGCGGCAAAGACCACGGTGATCAACCCTCCGGTGAGCAGGCAGGTTTCAGCGAGGCTGCGCAGGAAGGCGCGGCCCGCGCCGCGACGGCGCAGGAGCTGACAGAACACGCCCAGCCAGAAGAGGGTCCAACCGGCCAGGGCGGTGGCAGCGCGCACAGAGCAGGGAAAGGCGTAGTGCCAGAAAAAGGCGGTGCGCGACCAGGGAAGATCGGCCTGCGCGCGTCCGGTCTGGAGCGCAATCGCGGCGGCGAGCCCCTGGCGCGTTTCGGGCGTGGCGCCGAGATAACGCTCGGCGCGCGCGAAGGCCGCCGCCGCGTTGGCGCCGTCGCCGGCCATGACCAGCACGCTGCCAAGATTCTGGAAGAGCGGTCCGTTGCGCACGCCGTCGGCGACCAGACGGTTGTAGGTGGCGGCGGCCTGGAGATAGCCCTCGGGCGTCGTGGCGGCCGCAGCCTGCGCACCGGCCTGCTCCCAGAGAAAGGCGCGGGCGGACTCATCCGTGGGAGCGGCGAACGAACAGGGCTTCGCAAGCAAGAAGACCCCGGCCACCACAAGCGCGACATGACGCATGCCGGCTTCTGCACCCGTGCGTTCACATGCTCTTATGGGAAACAGTCTCATCGTTATTCACTATTCGTTATGAACTCTTAGCTTTTTCCGAGAGCGCCGCGTCGATAGCGGGCAGTAGCGTGGCTAGGTCGCTGACGATGGCGGTGGCCGGTGTGTCGGCATCGGGCCGGTAGAGGGCTTCGTCAAGGCGCGCCAGCAAGGTGCGGCATGCGTGCGCCGACGCATCCGGAACGCCGCGCCGGTTCAGCAGTTCGGCCGCGTCGGACGGCGTCAGCGCGCCGCCGGCCACATCGCAGCGTTCAGCCAGATAACTGCGCACGGCTTGCGCGGCGCGCGCCGGATTGTCTGTGCGCCGCAGCGCGGCGAGCGCACGCCGCAGCGCGCCGGCGTGACGGCGGCGGGCGCGCAGATGGGCGGCGAGCGCCGCGAACGGCGCGGCCAGCGCGGTCAGCAGCGCGAGCAGCGGGCCGGCCGCGAGCAGCGGCAGGACCAGGCGGTGACGCGGCAGCAGGGAAACGGGGTGTGCGCCGCGCGCGTCGAGTGTGATGCCGGCCGGCAACGGGCGCGTGCGGCTGTCGAGCACGCCGGTCAAAGCGTCGGTGCCGTCTGCGGGATCGGCCGTGGCGATCTGCGTGGTGGCGCGCGCCTGGATGGGAACCGGCGCGGTGGCGACGGTGCGGTAGGCGCGCACGGCGGTGTCGTAGTAGGCCAGGCGGATCGGCGGGAACTCCAGCGTGCCCTCGCGCGTTGGGCGCACGCGGTATTTGAAGCGCTTGCCGTTGGGCAGGGTGTCCGCGCTCACGTTGTCGTCGTAGATGCGGAAGTCGCGCGTGAGTTCGGGCTGGAGGCTCAACAGCGGCGTGCGCAGGTTGGAGACGCTGATCGCGCCGGTGATCTCCAGGGTGAGCGTGAGGGGATCTCCGACTTTGCAGACGGTGGTGTCGAAGGCGGCGGTGGCCTGCATCTCTTTGCCGACCGAGCCGATGAACGTCTCGGGCCGTCCCTCGTCGGGCGGCGGCACGACCCGCACGGTGACGGCCGGGCCGATGGTGTAGATGTCGCGGGTCACGGCCTGGCGGTCGGCGGTGACGTCGCTGATGACAGTGCCTTTGAAAGAGAGCGGGCCGAAGGTGAACTCCCCCTCTTTGGTGGGCGTGTACTCAAGGGCGAGCGTGTAGGCGCGGTACTTCTTGCCATCGATGGTGACGCGCGAGGCCGGCAGGCGGAAGCGGATCGGGCGCGGACGGAAAGGATCGTCGTCGCCGAAGAGACGTCCGAAACCGCTGCTCATGTCGCGCGTCTTATAGTCGTTGATCGCGAAGCCCGGCTGGCGTCCGCTCTGATCGATCAGGTTGTTGAGGATCTGGTTCAGGTCGGGGCTTTTGAGGCCGGGCGAGTCTTGTCGGATCTCCAGGAAATCGGCGGTGAGCTGGGGCAGCAGATTGGGGTGGAGCGGTTCGTTGCTTTCGGCGTAGGGATCGGGCAGTTCGGCGACCGCGACGGACAGGGTGACCGTGAAGGGCTCTTCGACCAGCACCGAGGTGGACGAGGCGCTGAGCGAGGCGATCACGCGATCCTGCCGCTCGATGCCTTTGACCTGCACCGAGGGGCCGGGCTCGGTGTAGCTCTTGCCGGCGACAGTCACGCGCACCGGTCCGGCGCGGTAAACGCCCTCGGCACCGGGTTTGATCTGATAGGCGAAAACACGGCCTTCATAGGTTTCGCGCGTCATGCGGCCGTTGATGATCGAGATACTGGAACGGCTGTTGCTGTGCTGCCCGAGGAATTGGATCTCGGCCGGCGGCAGACCGGAGAGATCGGGCGCGTCCAACCCGCGATCGGCACCCTCGACCTCGATCGTAAGATTGAAGCTTTCGCCCAGATAGATGTTCTGCCGGCTGGGCGACACCTTCAGAGAGACATCGGCGAAGGCGGGAAAAGCGAGAAAGAACAGAAGCAGGACGGCGGAAAAGAAGCGGTTCGCTACCTGCCATTCAGAATGCGGGCGGGGACGCCCGCGCTCCCGACTTTGCTCCGCACAAAACACATTCTTGATCCGTCCCTCCGGCACCAACTGACAGCCGACGGGGTGAATCAGATTCTGCGTGTGTGTGAACGTGTCTCTCACTTTGAACGACTCTCAGCAAGGCGCGCGACCGCCTTCATCCTTCATCCTTCTTCCTTCACCAGTCCCTCTCGCCCGGCGCCAGCGGAATCTTGCGCATGCGCTCCTTTTTCTCCTCTTCGTGCTCCTTCTCGCGTTCGAGCGCCTTGCGCAGCAGCTCCTTGACGTCTTGCGGCGGTTCCGGCTTCTGCTCCTGCGGCTCAGGTTTCTGCTCCTGCTCTTGCTTCTGTTCCTGCTCCTGCTGTTGTTCCTGTTGCTGCTGCTCTTGATTTTGTTGTTGCTGCTGCTGTTGCTGATTCTGCTGTTGATTCTGGTTCGGCTTTTTGGGCAGCAGCTCGCGGATCTCCAGCAGATCCTTGAGCGCCTGCTCCTGCAGCGCGCGGCGCTCGGTCTCGGACGGTTTCTTTTCGACGAGTTCGGTTTGCAGCTTCTCGGCGTGCGCGGCGATCTCCTCGATCTTGGCCTTGTCTTCAGCAGTGAAGGGCGGCATGTTGGTGTCGGCCTGCGCCTGCTGCATGTATTGGTCGGCCCACGCGGGGAAGCGTTCGCGGAAAAGGCGGGTAAGCTGCAGGGCTTCGGTCTGCGCGTCGCGCGATTCCATGTGCCTGAGCTTCAGGTTGTGAAGCGTGTTGCTCTGGCAGAGGATGTCCTCGTCGAGCGCGGCGTCGGGCGGTGCGACGGCCTTCCAGAAGGCGTAGACAAGCGGCTCGGCTTGCGCGGTGTCGGCGGCGGCTTCGGGCAGGAGATCCTGCAGCGCATCGGCCGCGCCCTTCATGCTGTCGCGCGCCAGCTCGATCTGCTGCGCGGCCTGCGCCTGCTGCTGCTCGTTGGTGACGGCCTGAAGCACCTGCTGCTTGAGCGGGATCCAAAGGTCGGCCTGCTGCCGCTGGCGCTTGGCCAGCGCTTCAGCCTTGGTGATCAGCGCCGGGGCGTCATTGGTGAAGAGGACGGCCGACTCCTCAAGCAGCGCGCGCTGTTCCGCGAGCAGGGTACCCATCAGCCGGTCCGCCGGGGTCTGGCCGTGCTCCGCCATCACCTTCGCGATGTGAGCGCTCTCGCGCGCCTCGGGCAACGGCGCGACCGCTCGCGTCAGATTGCGGTCGCGTCGCGCGTCCTGCGGCGCGTCGCGCAGCGCGCGCTGGAACGCGGCGGCTGCCTCTTCGAGTGCTTTGGCCTTGGCTTGCGGATCTTCAGCCCCGGCGGCGCGCGCCTGATCCATCAGAATCAGGCCGAGAAGCTCGCCGGCCCGCGCGCCGTTCTTGCGTGAGGCGAGCAGCGGTCTAAGGGTCTGCACCGCGTTAGTCGCGTCCTGTGCGGCATAGTAGGCGTACGCCGCGTTGTAGCGGTACTCCTCGGCCTCCTGAAGGTCCGCGCCGCGCGCGGCGGAGAGAAACGCTTCCGCCGCTTCTGCGTGCCGGCCTTTGCGCAGCAGCGCCTGCGCATCGCGCGCGCCGGCGCGGCCGGGGGCAACCACAACCGGCGGACGGTTGGTGGCAGGGGCGTCAGGGGAATTAGGAGTTAGGAATGAGGAATTAGGAGTCGGAGACGGTTGGGTCGGGGACGTTGAGACAGTGGGGCCTTGAGTCTGCGCGGAGGCGCACAGGCTGGCGAGAAGTAGACTGGTCAGAATGAACTTCATGGCGGGGCCGATTCCTAATTCCTAATTCCTGATTCCTGTTTTCTCGTGCGGTTGCCGCAGAGTCGTCCGCGGCTGAAGCCTGCGGCCGCCAGCAGGCTGAGCAGCGCGGGAAAGAGAAAGAGCTGATAACGCTCCTGATAGCGGTTTTCTATCTGCTCCTGCTGCTCCTTTGCGGCGATCTGGCGCAGGTGACGGCGGTAGATCGCGCCGAGGGTGGTATGGGCCGTGCCGGCCGTGCCGAGCGGGATGTAGCGGCCGTTGGAAGCGGCGGCGATCGCGGAGAGGGTTTCGCCCATCAGGCGCGTCTTGACGGCGCTGCCCTTGAATTGCTGGAGGCCCTGCCCGCTCTCGCCGGGAATGGTGGCCCCGGCGTCGTCGCCGATGCCGACCGTGAATATGGGGATGTTGCGGCGGGCCGATTCGGCGGCGGCCTCGAGCGCATCACCTTTGAGATCCTCGCCGTCAGAAATGAGCAGGATCGCGTTGTACTCGTCGAGCGCGGGATCGAGCGCCTCCAGCGCTTTGCGGATGGCGTCGCCGAGATCGGTCTCGCCGCGCGGGGCCGACTCCGGCGAGACGCCGTCGAGTGCCTGGCGGAGGAAAGCGTAGTCGGTGGTGAGCGGACAGAGCAGGCTGCCTTTGCTGCGGAAGGCGAGCAGCGCGGCGCGGTCGCCTTTCAGATCCTCGATCAGATCCATGATGTCGGCCTTGGCGCGCTCCAGCCGGTTGGGGTGAACATCGGCGGCGAGCATGGAGCGCGAGACATCGAGGGCGACCACCAGGTTACGGCCGCGCGTGAAGACTTTCTCATCCTTGCGCCCCCACTGCGGACGTGCGGCGGCGAACACCAGCAGGGTCAGGCCGACCATCACCAGCGAGAACTGCGCGTAGAAGGCGCTCTTGGGATGCGCGGGCATCAGCTTGGGTTGTAGCGCCGGTGCAATCAGCAACGCCAGTCGACGCTGCGCGCGTCGGTACAGCCACAGCCACATGACGCCGATCAGAGGGATTAGGGACAGGGAGAACAGTATATATGGGTAAGCAAAACGCATGTCATTTCTCTTCCAACCGTTTATTGACCGCATTCATCACTCCGATTGGGATTCCCGGAGTGTCACGCAGTTCCTTCACCAAGTCCAGAGGCGTATTTTGATGAAGAACGTACTGAGATGCGGCATCCATGTTCAAGTTTTTTGCGGTCTCGATGATTTGAAAAAACATAGTCCGCCGGGCTGAAACCGATAATTCGTTCCGTGCAAAAAACCGTGCAAGGAGTGTGTGGATCTTTCTCCACGGTTCTTTGTCAAGAAATGCGATCAACGTTTCTTCCTTGAAAGGAATGGTTGGATCGGCCAAAGCATCGGAAATTGCTCGAACTTCCGGTGAATTTCTCGCAATTCCTTTGAGTTGGGGGGGGCTTTCAAATTCCTGTAAAGGCAATGTAAGAATGATTTCGGGATTCTCTCTGATCTCCGCCAATCTTTTTTCGTATATGGGCTTTTCAAGTTGAAGCCGAGCCGCTTCTGCTTGCCGCTCCTGCTCCATGCGTTTTCGCATCAAGCGCTCTCGCCTCACCCATTCCGGGTATTTTGCGAGACTGGCTTCGAAATCATAAGGAACACCGTTTGTTACCTGCAACAAGGCGGCACTCTTTATATTTGTTTTTTCGGAGATGCGCCATTGACTGATAGCATTCTCCACCGAATTGGTCACGGCGAGTAGGCGAAAAGATTTTCGATTAAAACTGAAGCCAAAAAGTAGCACGGCATCGTTGCCTGAACCTAGATCATACGTTTCAACGGTTACAAATGGGTGCTGATCAATCAGTTGATATTTCCAGCCTCCGACAAGGCTGGAAACGGAAAGAAAGACGCTGGCATACCCGTTTGTACTGATCGTGAGTCCGCAACCGCCAAATCCCTCCGCCATATTGTAATATTGGCCCGCAAGACGTACGGGGATGTCATTCGTGTCAGAAGGGATAGAATCAGTAGGTGGAGTGAGTAAACGTGAATCGTAACGTTTTATGTTTTCGTGGCTGGCTGGACCGCCCATGTTTATTTCATCTTTCCGCCGGTTGTCGAGCGCCTGTTCCAAAGAATCACCGAATCCGGCGATGAGATACGAATAACGTTCAGAGTCAAAACGGAAAACCATGGTCTTGGGGGAGTGAAAGTTGGGGAAATCCCCCTCACAAACATACAGGGTTTCGCCATTCACAATGCGGCGTTCCAGTCTGCCAGACACTTGACCGGTGTGATTGGAAATCAAAGATATTCCATCCGCATGAACAGAAAGACGCACATAATCGAAATTATCCCGCTCATTAGTGAAATCTCCAACCATGCTTTGGGGGAGCATTTGTCCGAACGATGACAAAAACGAAAACCAAATGAGGACATATAAGAGTTTAGTAGGCTTCACAGCAACCTCCGGGTGAGATTCATATTGAGCGTCAGGGCGAGGGCCACGAGAGCGGCACCCCAGAGGAGGTAACGGACAAAGTGTTCGTCGAAACGCTGGTAGACCTGACGGTCGATGCGGGTGGTTTCGAGGGTGTTGATCTCGTCGAGCGCGGCTTTGAGTCCGTCGTGGTCGCGCACACTGAAGTAGCGCCCGGAGGTCTTGGAGGCGATGGTTTTGAGCTGGGTCTCGTCGAATGTGGCGTTGGCGTAGGCAATGGTCTCGCGGCCGAAGAGGTCACGCGTCTTGAAGGGCGTGCGGGCGTTCGAGCCGACGCCGATGGCGTAGACGCGGATGCCGAGTTTGGCGGCGGCGTCGGCGGCCTGCTCGGGCGTGATGATGCCGGTATTCGACTCGCCGTCGGAAAGCAGGATGACGATGCGAGTCGCGGGCTCGGCATCGGTCAGGCGCGCCACGCCTGTGGCGAGGCCGTCGCCGATCGCGGTGAGCGTCTCCTCTTGATCGACAGGCCGCCCTTGGGCATCGGTCTGCGCGCGCGGAATCTCCACGCCCTTCAGGACATGCACGAGGGCGCGGTGGTCGGCCGTGAGCGGCGCGCGCGTCGAGGCGTACCCGCCGAAGGTGACCAGCCCGATCAGGTCGTCGGGCCGCGCCCCGACGAATGTCGCGAACAGTTCTTTCACCACTTCGAGGCGCGTCTTCCACTCCTGCTGCGACGGCGAGAGGTCCAGCGCCTCCATAGAGCCCGAGACGTCAACCACCATGCCGATGGCGATGGCGTTGACCGAGCGGCGCTCGCGCGACAGCGTCGTGCGCGGCCGCGCGGCTGCGACGATCAGCAGCAGGGCACCGAGCAGAAAAAGCGGGGGCACGAGCGCGGCGGCAACGACGCGCCAGCCGGCGGTCCGGACAGGCAGCCGGCGCGTCGCGGCAAAGAGCACGCCCGCGCGACGTCCGGTGCGGTACAGGAACCAGACGGCCGCAGCCCAAGGCAGCAGCAGCAGAAACGCGAGCGGTGTGGCGAAGCTGATCATTGGAAATGAGGAGTTAGGAATGAGGAGTTAGGAATGAGGAATGAGGA
>JAQUEX010000011.1:34154-36233 GCA_028684935.1 Kiritimatiellia bacterium
AGGAATGAGGAATGAGGAGTTGGGGAAGGAGTGCCATACGCATCGGGGTCAAAAGACTCGTGGGCGGAAGGATATTTCTCACGGAGTGATTTGGTGATCGACGAGAGTATGCGGACGAGTTCATCGCAATCGGCATACAGGGAGTCGAAGGCTGCGGAATCGAGATAGTCGGTGTCGTGAAGTAACTGTAACCAAAAACGGGTCTCCAGCGCTTCCTTGAACGCGATTTGGATCTTCGCGGCGAACTCCTTTTCGGAGACGGCTCCGCCAGCCTCTTCCACATTGGTACCGATGGATGTACCGCAGCGCAAGAGCTGCTTGGAGAGCACGTACTCTTTCTTCGTGTCGCTCAGCCACTGGAAGAGACGCACGATCCGAACGGCAAAGGCATAGCTTTTGGTTCTGATGATAGATTCCTTCATGGCCATGTTTCCAATCTCGGCAGTTTTTCCCAAGAGCTCCTGACTCCTAATTCCTAATTCCTAATTCCTAATTGATCTTGCTGCGCGTCCGCGCGGATGTAGGCCTGGGCGTTGGCGGTGGCGGCGTCGGTCATGGCGGGGGTCGCCTCTTGGCCGGCGAATTTCACGAGGTCGGCGGATTCGAGGAACGCGGTAAGCTGGGCCAGAATCTCGGGCGTGAAAGAGGGATGACCGGCGGCGGCGGCCAGAAATTCCTGCGTGGTCTGCTCGGGGGCGCGGATGCCGCGCGTGCGCTCGATGTAGCGGCGCACCACCATGGTCAGCTCGATGTAGAACTCTTTGTAGAGCCCGCGCGCCGGCAGGTTGCGGCCCAGCAAGCGCTGCAGTTCGGCCATGGCGCGCTCGACGGGAGACATGCGGAATTCGCGCACGCGGCGGCTGAGACGGGTGAGGCCGAAGAGTGCGGCCGCGAGTGCGGCGAGTCCGCCCAGCGCCGCAACGACCCAGAGCGCAACCGTGCGCGCGGTGGGCGGGATGTAGACCGGTTCGGGACTGACTTCCGGATCGCCGGTCACCGGCGGGCGCGCGCCCTCGGCCGGAAAAATCACCGGCCGTGTGGCAAAGGAAGAGGGAGAAGCGAGGAGGGAGTCCTTAGGAGAATGCGCACCCTGGCTCCGCGAGGTGTCGGTCACGGTGACCGCGAAGGGCGCCAGGCGGTAGCGCTCGGCGGCCGGCTCGGGCTCCAGACGCCAGCGGTAGGTCTGGCGCCTGCGCCCGTTGGCGGTGACGGGTTCGGTCGCGAAATCTTCGGCCATGCTGAAGCCGGCGAAGCGGTCGCGCAGATCCGGCAGCGTGACCTCAAGATGCGCCGGCGCCTCGACCGTGACGGTCAGCATGAGATCCTGGGCGGGCGAGACGCGCTCCGGCGTGGCCTCGAGCTTGATCGAGACCTCGCCGTGCGAGAGGTCAGCGGTAAACGCAAAGAGAGAAGGAATCGATAATAGATAATAACTAATAACGGTTGCAGCTAGCCATGTGGGGCGCAGTTTTCGGGGTAAGCGGTTTGTGGCAGGGGCACGCGAGTCGGGTGCGTGTTTAATGCGAAGCACAGTCGGGAGCGAGTGCCTCCCTGCCCGCAAGGAGAAAGCCCTCACACTGGCCAGGCGCGAAATCGGTAGGGCGGTCTCGCCGAGACCGCCGCGGACGCCTCGGCGAGGCGTCCCTACCAGAATTTTACAGACTTCTCTCATGTTTCTTATCTTTTCCGAGCGCGGCGGCGGAAGAGCGCACGCACATCGTCGATGTACGGGGTGTCGGTGGAGAGACGGATGAAATCGATGCCGGTGCGTTTCAGGAAGCGCAGGAGCTGATCGTTTTCGGCATCGGCCTGCATGCGGAACGCCTCGCGCACCGCGGCGGAAGAGGTGTCGACCAGCAGCAGTTCGCCGGTCTCGGGATCTTGCAACTCGATGAGGCCGACATCCGGCAGCGCGGCTTCGCAGGGATCCGCGATTGGACAGGCGATGACATCGTGGCGGCGCGCGGTGACGCGCAGTTCGCGCTCGTAGCCGGTGTCCTGAAAGTCGGAGACGAGGAAGACCACGGCCTTGCGTTTCTGCACGTTGTTGAGAAAGCGCAGCGCGGCGGTAATGTCGGT
>JAQUEX010000012.1 GCA_028684935.1 Kiritimatiellia bacterium
TGGGCATGGCGGCGCCCGGTTACGATCTGGATCTGGTGGATGCGGACGGGCGGTCGTGCGAGTGCGGCGAAGAGGGGCAGTTGGTGGTGCGAACCGACATCATGCGCCCGCTGGGCATGTTTGACGGCTATTACCGCGACGCCGATCTCACGCGCAAGGTCTGGCATGACGAGGTGTATTACACCGGCGACATGGCCTGGCGCGACGAGGACGGCTACTACTGGTTTGTGGGACGCGCCGACGATGTGATTAAGAGTTCCGGCTATCGCATCGGCCCGTTCGAAGTGGAAAGCGCCCTGCTGGAACATCCGGCTGTACTGGAGTGCGCGATCACCGGCGTGCCTGATCCTGACCGCGGCCAGATCGTCAAGGCGACCGTCGTGCTGGCACAAGGCTTCGCGCCTTCGGACGATTTGGCGAAGGCGCTGCAGGATCATGTCAAGCATGTGACGGCGCCCTACAAGTATCCGCGTATCGTGGAGTTTGTGCCGGAGCTGCCCAAGACCATCAGCGGTAAGATCCGTCGCGTGGAGATCCGTGAAAACGACGGGGCTCGGGGATAGGATGACACAATGACCGCCGATCGCCAGCACGTCCGCGCTTCAGCGGCCGCTGTGTTCTGCGGCTCGTGTCTGCTGTTTTTGATTCAGCCGCTGCTGGGACGCACGCTGCTGCCGGTGTTCGGCGGAAGCGCCGCTGTCTGGACCGTGTGCCTGGCTGCTTATCAGCTTCTGCTGCTGGCGGGTTACGCCTATGCGCACGGCATCGCGCGCCGTCGCCCGTCGGCGCAACGTACGATTCATCTCGCGCTGTTGTGCGTGGCGTCGGTGTGGACGGTGGTGTTTGCCGCGCTGCGTCCCGCGCTGCGCGCGGTAGCGGGGGACACCGGACAGCCGGCGCTTGAGGTGCTGCTGTGCGTGCTGGTGTGCGCAGGCATTCCGTATGTGGCACTCGCCGCCGGATCGACGTTGGTGCAGGGGTGGCTGGCTGCGTGCGGCGTCGAGGTCGCCGGCGGTCAAAAGTTGCAGGCTTCATCCGGTTCTGCCGCTTCTGTGTATCGGCTGTACGCGGTTTCAAACCTTGGATCGTTCGCCGGATTACTGGTCTATCCGTTTGCGCTGGAGCCGTTCGTGTCGCTGTCGGTTCAGTGGTGGGCCGTGGCGCTCGGGTTTTGCGGGTATACCGGGTTGATGCTGCGTCTCGGCCGCATCGTACGGGAGAAAGTCGCAAACTGCGCGGCGGCTGACATCGTGTCTGAGGATGGGATGGCCGCGCGGCGGCCGGTGCGGGTCTGGGCTTGGTACGTGTTGCCGGGCGTGACGGCATTCCTGTTGAATGCCGTTGTCGCGCATCTGTTCACCGATGTGACGCCGCTGCCGCTGGTGTGGGTCGCGATGCTTTCGGCGTTCTTGTTGAGCTACGTCGTCGGTTTCTCAGCCCGGCGATGGCTGACGTCATCCGTTGGAATCGCTCTTGCGGCTGTGTCGCTGTGCGGAGCGGCGGTCGCCCACGGCAGGTGGGGCACCGGCAGTTTCCTGCCGAACGCGGCCGCCGGTCTGTGCGTTCTCTTCTTCGTCGGGAGTGTGCTGCACGGCTGGCTGTATGAGGAGCGTCCTGAGACGGTTCGCCTGAGCCGCTACTATCTGGCGATCGCGGTAGGTGGCGCGGCCGGAGGGCTGTTGGCTTCGCTCGCGGCGCCGCTCGTGTTTTCGCGCGTGACCGAGTATCCGTTGGCCTTGTTCCTGTGTGCGCTGCTGTTGGCCATGCGTCTGCCCTGGCCGCGGCGGTTTGGCCGTCTGAGAGCGGCACGCCCTTTGTTTGCGACGTGTTGCGCCGCGATGTGGCTGATTCTGTTCGTTGCCCTGTCGCGGCATACGGCGTCGCGCACGCTCTTTCAGGCGCGCAACTTTTATGGAACCGTGCGGGTCACGCAGACGTTGGAGCCGTTCGGCCAGGCTGGCGCGTTGCCCGTGCACTACCTGTGGTGCGGACAAACCACACACGGCCTGCAGGTCAGGTCGCCGCTGTTCGCCGGGCGCGGCACCTCATACTATGGCGCGACCGGCGGCGGCATCGCATTCTCTTCGCACGCCGCCTACAGGGAGGGGCGCGGCGTGAAGGTCGGCGTGGTGGGGCTCGGCGCGGGCTGTCTGGCCTGTTACGGGCGGCCCCAAGATCTGTTCCGTTTTTATGAGATCAATCCGCTGATGATCCAAGTGGCCGGCGCGCCGCGGCTCTTCTCGTTTCTGGCCGACGCCCCGATGCGGATCGATCTGGTCCCCGGCGATGCGCGCAAGATGCTCGAACGCGAACAGGCGGCGGGAGACCCGCGCTACGACATCCTGATGATCGATGCGTACAGCGGGGATGCGGTGCCCTATCACTTGGCGACGCTGGAGGCGTTCCGCCTGTATTTCGAACGCCTTGAGGAGGACGGCATCCTGGCGGTGCATGTCAGCAACTGGCATGTGGACCTGCTGCCGTTGTGCAAGGCGGTTTCCGGGGCACTCGGCGTCCATCCGTACGGCGTGGTCGGCGTGGCGGAAAACCACGTGACGACCGATGCCATGTGGGTGTTCATGACGCGCCACCCGCATCGCTACCACTTTCTAGGCCAAGCGTCTGTGCGCGAGGTCGCGTGGGAACGTGTGCGCGACATCGCCGTGCCCGCCGACGATAGGGGCAGCCTGTTGCCGCTGTTGCGCCATTAATCCGGCATGAAGCCGAAGGGATTGGTGTATGTCGTACCGCCCTGACTTGAAATTTCTGCGCGGACATAACACAGGCTGAGTTCTAATTTTCCGTAGTCGAGTACGCTGCCCTCGCCTATTGTGCGGCCTTCAGCGAGCCATCGGTAATGCCCTGAGCCAAGAACCTCCCCGTCGGCTGCCGCCATCACATGAAGCGTGCGCGCGGTTGAGTCATGCGCCAGCGAGATAATGACCGGAGGCTCATGTTCAAAGCGCTGCGACATTGTAGGGGATCGCGCACTGAAATAATAGCTGCCTGTGGTCATGACACTCCTTACTTCTTTTTCATTTAGGGCATCCAGCAACAAAACCTCCCACCCTTTTGCTATCTGGCTTGCCTTGTGCATGTCGTCGTTGGCAAACCCCCACACCGGACGCTCGGGCATGAATACGCCTAAAAGCGAGTCCCACAGGTCAATATCATGCTTGAAAAAACTGTTTGCATTTATGACCTCCAGGCCCAGCAAACACGGGTTTTCCGAAAACAGGCTGCGGTATCGTGTCAGCGTATCCGGCGGAACCATGCCATTTACGCCGGGAATCCAGTAGCGTCCGGGATGATTGAGTATCGCCAATCCTTCATCGCGGCCTACATTTTTTAAGAGGTTCTGGATGTTTTTTGTGTGCTTGACGCGGTGCACAAACAATCCGCTGACATGCTGGCTGTCAGAAAATTCCTGTCCCTTCACCTGAAGGATGCCGAACTCTTTGAGCGGGTCAATATCCGACTTGCCCCATTCCGTACAAAGATTATGGTCCGTAACGGCCAGAACCGTATACCCGTTCCTCGCGTACTCCTCATAGGCTTGCCGCAAGAAAAGGTGCCCGCCGCTTGCGACCGTGTGCGTGTGCAGATTGGCTTTGTGCTGTGTCACGCTGTCCCAATCGACTCCCGCATAGGGATTTGACACCAGTTTCAGATGTCCGCCGAAAACAGATAGCGACATGCCGGCGAACACAATGGCCAACCCAATTTTATTCCGACTGTTCATGGGCCTATTATACAATCTCATTCGCCTGCGAACCAGTGGCAGACCGTTAAACTTGTGTAATCTTGCCTTCTTGCTTTCGCGGCCGATTACACGCGCCGATTACATTTTGCTTTTGTCGTACGTGTTAGATATTATTTTCCTCCATTCCTTGGGAAGAGGTTAGGAAACCGGTAGCGACACCGCGCAGCCGTTCGCTCAAGAAAATGGAGATGGGGACTGAAAATGACAACAGATAAGATCGCCGCTTGCATGTCGGCGCTACTGGCGGTATGGGGTTGCTCTGTGGCTCCGGTGATCGCTGTCGCGGATGAGGCCTTGCCGCACAAAAGCAAGTCGGTCGCAATGGGGCAAGGCTTCGAGCATTTCGTGACGCGCGACGGCAACCATCTGATGGACGGCGCGCGCGAGTTCCGGTTCATGGGCGCCAACATGCCGGGGCTGGTGGTGCCGTATGACTTCACGCTGCGCCTGCCGGAGCGGATGACATTGCCGACGCCGTGGGAAATCGAGGACGCGATGAAGACCCTGGCGCACATGGGCATGACGGTCGTGCGCACGTGGAATCTGCCGATGCGCGGGCCGCAAGAGCCCCCTCAACCTTGGCATTACGTGCTGGCCCCTGGACAGTTCAACGAGGCGGCCTTTGTGACGATGGACCACACGCTGGCGCTTGCCAACCGGCACGGCGTGCGTGTCATGATCTGTCTGACGGCCGGCTCGGGCGATTATCTCGGTGGCATCGGAACGTACGCCGCATGGCACGGGAAAAAACGCGCCGCGTTCTTCACGGACCCGCAGTTGCGCGAGGATTACAAAACAACGCTCCGCTTTGTGTTGAACCGCGTGAATACGGTGACGGGGATTCCCTATAAGGATGACCGGGCGATTTTAGCCTGGCAATTCGGTAACGAGATCTGGAATGCCGAGCCGGCCTGGCTGACCGAGATGGCCGCCTATATGAAGTCGCTGGATCCGAATCATTTGGTCGCCGAGACGCGCCACTCGCCGGCTTTCGCCGCGCAGTTAATCGATCCGAACATCGATCTGCTGACCCGCCATTACTACACGAACTATAAGGATTCGGGGACCAACTGGGTGGCGGCCGTGCAACGCGAGGTCGCGCAGATCAAGGGGCAGCGCCCGTTCTTTGTCGGCGAGTTCGGTCCCTATATCGACGGTAAGGTGCTGACGCGCGTGAATGTTCAGGCCTCGTTGCGCGCGTTTCTCGACACCTGCATCGCCACCGAAGGGGTGAGCGGCGCCCTGCTGTGGAGCATGTATTTCCACCATGAGCGCGGCGGTTATTATTGGCACCAGATCTTCACCTACCCCAGTGTCTGGTCGTATCACTACCCCGGCTTCGCCAGCGCCGACGCGCAGGCCGAGATCGAGATCATGCGCGAGATGCGCGAGGCGGCGTTCCGCATCCGCGGGCTGCCGGTGCCGCCCGTGGCGCCGCCCGACCCGCCGGTGCTGCTGCCGTTCGAAGATCTGGCGCTCTTCTCCTGGCGCGGCGCGGCGGGCGCGTCAGGTTACGACATCGAGCGCGCGCCTTCTCCCGAGGGCCCCTGGGCGCTGCTGGCGGAACAGGTTTCGGATGCGGAGGTCGCCTATCGGCCGCTCTTTTGCGATGAAAGTGTACGGACGGGCGAGACGTGGTGCTACCGCGTGACGGCGCGCAACGCCGGCGGTCGGTCTGTGCCCTCGAATGTGGTGGGCCCGGTCAAAATGCGCGCCGCCTGCTTTGTGGACGAGTTCGTCGATCTGTCGCGCGCGGTCGCGCATTCGGAGGGACTGACGCTGGACAACACCTATAACGCGCGCTATGCTGAGCATCTGTTCCGCGTGTGCGGGACAACAAACGCGTGGATTGACTATGCCGTTCCCGGGCCGGCGCGGGAGGTGCGCGTCACCGCCTTTTTCGCCGTGTCGCAGGGCGAGCCGGCGGCGCCGCGTTTCTTGGCGTCGCGTGACGGGCAGTCGTTTGCCGAGGTGCAGCGTGTGCGGGCGGCTGAACGCGCTCACATCGCGCCGCCGCACGCGGGCGACGCGAACCGGCAGACGCAAGTGGATTACGCAGTCGCGTTGCCCGAGGGCACGCGTCGCGTGAAGATGGTCTGGACACGGCAGATGGCGCTCGACCGGGTGGAGATCGAGCACACAGGCGCCGTCCGATGAAAGGGCCGTCTGTGGCTGCGGCTGTACGTGCGAGCCGGTTTTCGGTATACTGAATCCGTGAGCGAAGAACGTCAGAGACTGGCGGCCTTGCACCGCACGCGATCCAGCCGGGTTCGGGGCTGGGCGGTATGCGCGTGCTGGGCACTTTTCGTGACGCGCGCGGGGGCTGCGCCGGTGCGGAATGTGATTCTGTTTGTCGGTGACGGCATGGGGCTCGGCCAGATTGAGGCCGCGCGCTGTTACGCCGGGGAAACGCTCTTTTTCGAGTCATTCCCGTTTCGAAGTCTGATCGATACGGCAGCGGCAGGCGGCTGGATCACCGATTCCGCGGCGTCCGGCACGGCGCTGGCGACCGGCTACAAAGTCAACAACGGAGTGGTCAGCCTGGCCATACCGGGTGACGAGCAGGAATTGGAAACCGTGCTGGAATATTTTCAAGGGTGGGGTAAGGCGAGCGGGCTTGTCACAACCTCGTATCTCACGGACGCGACACCCGCGGTGTTCGGGGCGCATGCCGCGTATCGCTTCGACTCTGAAATGATCGCATGGCAGTATCTGAACCGGACGCGACCCGAGGTGTTGATGGGCGGCGAGGCGGCGGGCCTTTCCCTGGCAGTCGCCGAAAGCGCGGGGTATCATGTGGTGACGGATCGACTGTCTCTCGTGGCTGCTCAGACCGGGACGGTCGCGCGCCTCTGCGGGCTCTTCGGTGCGGGCTATTTGCCGTATGAATATGACGGGTTGGGTGAGAGGCCGAGTCTTGCAGAGATGACCGCGTGTGCCTTGAGCGTGTTGTCGCGCGACCCCGACGGATTTTTTTTGATGGTGGAAGGGGGACTGATCGACATCGCCTGTCACGGCAACGATCTGGCGCGTTGTGTGGCTGAGACGCTCGCGTTTGACAGGGCGGTTGAAACCTGCGCGGCCTGGGCGCACGGGCGGGATGACACCTTGATTCTCGTAGTGGCCGATCATGAGACCGGCGGATTGTCGGTCGTTCGGGATGCCGGGCCGGGCCTTTTGCCGGAGGTCAGTTGGAGCACGACCGGTCATACGGCGGCGCCCATCGCGTTGTTCGGCTGGGGGGCGAACGCCGAGTGGGTTGAGGGCGCGTCAGACAACACGCACGTCGCGGGCCTGATGCGGCGCCGGGTGCCGCTGCCGGGCGAGGCGGTGTCGATCACGCGCACATCCGTCGACCGGCTGCAGGCCGTCTGGGCCGCCCTGAGCGGGACCGTTTATCGTATCGAACAGAGCGCGGCGTTACGTCCCGCGGCTTGGCAGACGCGGGAGATCGTCACGGCGGTCACGTCGCGCGTGACCCTGGAACATGTGGTTGGGACAGAGCCGTCCTGCGGTTTTTTCCGAATGGTGCCGATGGCACCGTAACCCAGACAAACAAGGAGAGATGAATATGGCGACACCGGATGTGCGCGGACAGGCGATTCACATGCGCGAGCATGTGGCGTATGCAGACGGAGCGGTGGTCAGCAAAACGCTGCTCGACAAGAAATCAGGCACGTTAACGCTGTTCTCGTTCGACAAAGGCCAGGGGCTGAGTGAGCATACCTCGCCGTATGACGCGACGGTGCTGATCGTCGACGGGCAGGCCACACTGGTGATTGGCGGTAAGCCGGTCACGGCCAAGTCTGGCGAGTTGGTGATCATGCCGGCCGGCGTGCCGCATGAACTGCGCGCGGACGAGCCGTTCAAGATGCTGCTGATCATGATCCGCGAGCAGAGCGCGTGACGCGCTCCGGCCAGGAATAGCCGCAGGGAATGTCAGGCGCCACGAGATCGCGGTCCGCGAGATCGCGCGCGTCGATCGGGAAGCTGCAACAATTCGGCAGCCGGTACAGCGTGTAGAGGCGGCACGAGGATTGTCCGTCTTTATCGAAGCGCAGCGCGCCGCAGGTGTTGGCGACCAGATGGCAGCAGACACCGCAGCGTCGGCATTCGCCTTGCCGGCGCGCCAGGCTTTCGTGGACATACCGTTTGTTGAACACGTTCAAGAAAAAACGCCGTGCCACACCGCGCAGCAGGATCAAACGGATCCTGAGCGTGGCGTGACGATAATAGGAGTCAATCGCAGGGGCAGGGTTGGCCATCGTTTTTTTCTCATTCTCTCAGCCGGTCTGGTGCAAAAAAGAGTAACATCGTAACGCGACATGCCTGTGCCTGCAAGCGCATTTAAGGTGCGGTGGCAGTCAGCGCCTCGATGACCGCAGACAAAAGTTTGGCGACCGGATAAGGCTTCGGCAGGAAGTGGAACCCTTCCTTCTGGATGGATTCCCAGCGGACGGTGTCGTCGGCGTAGCCGCTGCACAGCAGGCAGGGCAACTCGGGGATTTGCCTGCGAAGATCCAAGGCCAGGTCGATGCCGTTCTGTCCGATCAGCACGACATCGCTGAACAGCAGGTTGATCCGCGCGTGTTCTTTCGCGAAAATGGCCTTGGCCTCGTCGGCGCCGGTGCAGACATGGACTTTGTAGCCTGCGCCCTGCAGGACCAATGCGGCGAGATTGCGGACGCCCGGCTCGTCTTCCACAAGCAGGATGGTCTTGCCGATGCCGGGCAGTGTGGGGGGGATATCCGCGAGTTGGGAGGTGTTTTCGACAGGAGTCTCCCCCTTCGTTTCGTTGGCAGGCAGGTAGAGCGAAAATTGCGTGCCGGCATCTGTTGACGATGAGACGGTGATCCATCCGCCGCACTGTTTCACGATCCCGTAAATCACCGAGAGCCCCAGTCCCGTGCCTTTGCCGCGTTCTTTCGTTGTGAAAAACGGCTCAAACACGTGCGGGAGCATTTCATCGGGGATGCCGCTACCGGTGTCAGACACGGTCAACCGCACAAACGTGCCGGATTGGGCTTCCGGATGCGAGGCCGCTGCAGCGTCGTCAAGTACCGCCATGTCGGTTCGGAACATGAGCTGGCCGCCGTTGGACATTGCGTCCTTTGCGTTCACCGCGAGGTTGAGTAGGATCTGCTCCATCTGGCTCGGGTCGAGCAACACGGTTTTCAGGTCCGGATGCAGGTCGAGGGTGATGAGAATCGTATCGCCCATAAGGCGGCTGAGCATTTTTTCGGTTGAGAGAATGGTTTGATTCACATCGAGGACCTGCGGTTCGATGCGTTGTTTGCGGCTGAAGGTCAGCAATTGCCGCGTCAGATCGGCCGCACGTCTCGCGGCGCGTTCGATCTCTTTAAGATCGCCATGCTGCGGCGACCGTTCGTCCATACCGGACAAAAGGAGTTCGGTATAGCCGAGGATCGCTTGCAGCAGGTTGTTGAAGTCATGCGCGACGCCGCCCGCGAGCCGGCCGATGGCATCCATCTTCGTCATTTGCTGAAGATGCTGCTGCAGCTCGATTTCCGGCGTGATGTCCCGGGCGATGCCGACCAGACCGATGCACGCGCCGGCCGTGTCCTGAATCGGGGCTTTGGATACGGAGTCCCAATGCGCTTTCCCCGACGCGTCGACAGTTTTTTTGACCTGCGCCAAAAGCGGTTTGCCGGTCTGCAAGATGGTGCGCTCGCGCTCCATGGTGCGGCTCGACGCGTCATCGGACAACAGGTCTTCCAACGTCTTGCCGATTGCCTGAGCCGGCGCGGCGAGACCCAATTCGCGGGCCTGTTCTTTGCTGACCTTGATAAAGCGCAGGTCCGCATCTTTGAAAAAGATCCGGTCCGGGTGATTGTCCATTAGCGCATAGAGCAGATTGCGCTCATAGAGCAGCGCGTTCTCGGCCCGTTTCTGGTCGGTCACGTCGGTGAAAATGATTGCGACCTGGCGATCCAAAGGGCGGAACAACGTGCAGTCGAAATACTTGTTCAGGAGCTCGAAGAAAAATTGGGTGCGCACGGCGTCGCCGGATTCCAGCACACGGTCCATGTCTGCGGTCAAATCGGCGGGGATGGCCAGCGAACGGCCGAGTGAGTGTCCGATCAGTTCAGACGGCTTCTTGCCGGTCAGTTTTTGCAGGGCGGGGTTTGCCGCGCGGATGATGAAATCGGAAGCGGCCGCGCTCGCCGGGCGCTCGACCAGCAAAAAGCCGTAGTTCATTTCATTGAACAAGGTCCGGTAAAGCTGTTCGGTACGGTACCATGCGGTCACGTCGTAAATCGCGATGACCACGTGTCGCTGTCCGTTCAGCATGACAGGGGCCGCGCCGAATTTCACGTGGTAGGTTTCATGCAGGCCTTGCCGCACGGTTGTCAATGTCATGTCGCGGTCAAAGACCGGTTCGCCCTGCGCGGCGACTTCGAGGATCGTATTACGCAACGTGCAGGTTTTGCAGGGGCGCGCATGTCCGCAGCCAGCAACCGCCAGCGCATGGTTCGCGCAGGTGAGAAACACGCCGCACGGTTCGCTCCGACAGGTCAGGATCTGGTTGCTGACCAGCCGCTCCGCCCGCGGGTTGGCATCCAGCACGCGGGTTTCACGGTCCACCAACATCATGGCGACCGGTGCCGCACTGAGAATACCGGAGACTTTCTCGTGCGCGAGCTTTAACTCTTCGGTCCGCGAACGGACTTCGCGTTCGAGCAGGAGACGGCGGCCGTTCAGAAAAATGAGAAAGGCGGTCATGACTGCCGTCAGCAGCAGTCCGGCGACGGCTGCGGTCACGCCTTGGCGCAATGGATGGGCGTCCAGCCAGGCGGGAGAGGCCTTGACGATCATGCCGTAGGTGTTGCCGAACGCGAGGAACGATAGATGGACAGCCTGCCAGCCGTCCAGTGGGTTCCACTCCGCAGGCCGCGAGGAGCGGGGGGCCGTCGTGCCGGTGGCGGCCAGGAACATCGGCGGGACGCCGGATTCGAGATGATACAGTTCGATCATGAGTCCCTGATTGTCGGCGGAAACGGCTACTCGGTTCAACGGAATACTCAAGGCATTGACCACGCTATAGACGGCTGCCACCACGCCGGTCTGCGTAAATGAGGCCGCGTGCTGGTAAATCAGGATGCCGGTCGGGTTGTTCGAGACAGCCGTGAGCGTCAGCGGCCGCGTTGCGATGGGCATCGCGTTCTCCAAGGCGCGCAGCAGGCCGTCCCGACGGATCGGGTCGGAAAGCTGGTTTAGCCCGAGTGACCGCGCGTGCCCCTGCAACGGCTCGATGAAGCGGATCGGGTAGAGAAAAGGGCTCGGAGCGGCAGGCCGCTCCGCGGTTCGTGCGGAGCCGGCGTGCCACACGCGATAGTTCGCCAGACCCGATGCGCGCGCGTCCGCCTCCAAAGCGGTCACTTCGTACGGCTGAACGGCGGGGGACCACGTTACGGCCTGAATCAGGTAATCAGAGACCATGTGCGAGGTGAAAAAAGAGAATTCTTTTTCTGTGATCGTGTCGCTGGCTTGGAACACAAACGCCAGCCCTTCGAGGCTTTTGCGGATCGCCTCGAATTCATTCGCGATCAGCGACGCCTGCTGCTGGGCCGCCGTCAACAGCAGTTTCGATCGCTCGTGGGTCTCCGCGATACGGTAGTGCCATGCGACCGCACCGGTGAGCAGCAGGAGAATTAACGCGCAGAGAACCGTTTCGGCATAATGGCGGTATACGCGCGGCGCGCGCGAGGCCGGAAGCCTTTTCCGGATGGTCAGATGCAGGATCCACAGCACGGCGATGAGGGCCGTCATGAAAGCGGCTGAAAACATCCGGACTCGCAGTAGGCGCTTCCGGAAAACCGGCAGGTTCATGTCCGCAGCCAGCAGGAAAGCGGTTTTGCCGGAACGGGGGTCCAGGACCGGCACAAAAGCAGTGATGAAAAGTCCGAACTCGTCTGAAAACAGCGGGGTGACACGGGGCAGGTACTCTGCGAAAACGAGCGGCACTTCGGCTGGAGGATTCATGTAACGGGTGCCGGGGACCGTGGCGTATGGGTGGTTGGACGGATAACTTTCGGGACCGAAAACGAATTGACCGTCGCGTTGCGCGACGGTGAACAGGCCGGTCAGTCCAAGATGATGGGCTGCGGCAGCCAACTGAAAATGGAGGGCGTGGTAACACGGCAGATTCGTGTCACCAGCCGTGAATGTCAGCTTGCGAAACTGCGCGGGCGAGAGGGACCGCGCGACGGTGGCCGCGTGCGCCAGCAGCGTCTCTTGCTCGTGGCGCGTAACACATTGCGTCAGACGGCGCGTCTGCCAGACGCCGGCCAGCAAGACGATGCCGATTGCGGCTGTTGTGACGGCCAGCAGGTAACGCGGGCGGTGCCCGGCGGCTGGCGAATTGGGAAGCGTTGCGGTCGATCTCATGATGGATGCCGTCCTGTCAGGTAGGGGTGCCGGTTTCAACCGGTTTGCCAGAAAACACCTCGGGCGGCACCCAACACAGACCGAACGTCTCGATCAGGATATCGGATTTGCGCGGCCGGATGCAACGCGTCTCGACCTGCAGCGTTTCGGGATGCGGCGCGGCGCTCAGGGAGGCGGTCGCCGTCTCGAACTGCTGCTCCAGATCGAGCAGGCGCTGCTGCAAGACCTCCAGGCTCTCTTGGGCACGCGCGACATCCGCGCGCTCCTTGCCGATCCGGCTCGCGCTCTTCATGGCCGTCGCGGCACGCCCCACCGTGCCGATGCGGGAGCGTCCGCGGCCCAGAAACGCGCCCAGAAGCGTGGCGCCGACCGACAACATCGTGTTCATTTTCTGCTGTCCGGATTGCGCCCGCTCGCGTTCAACCTTCTCTTCGGCGCGCCGGATCTGGTCGCTGAGCGTCCGCAGCGCCGGCGCGTATTTGGCTTTCAGTTTGGCCACCTGTTCGTCGTGGCGTTCGCGCAGGATCTGGCAGACGCGGACGCGGAAATCGCCGAGAGGCTCGCCGGATCGTGACACCATCCTCAACTCCGGGAAGGCGAACACGTCGAGGGTCGCCTGCTGGTGCAGGGCCGCCGCCAGCGATTTCGACCAGCCGGAAAGAGCTTTGGGACGCGTCACGCTCGCGGGAAGCGCCGCGTAACCGACGTGCGGGGGCGCCGCGCGGAGAAGGTCGCGGTCTGCGGTTTCGCACAGTACAGGCTCGTCCCACACCGGTTCATCGGTCGTTGTTGCGAAGGGCACGAGCCATGTGCGGCCGACCCAGTCGTCGACGGCGGCTTTCGCGTCGACAAAGTGAAGCTTGTACGAAGCGACCAGGGAGGGCACGTAGGTGCTTGGGGCAGTGTTTTCACGTGCGCGCAGGAAGAAAACCGGCATATCCGGCGGCACAACAGGCGGCAGGGCAGACGGCGATTTCGGCGCCGTCTTCTGCGGGGCAGTCGCAGCGGGCGAGGGCGCAGGCGACGTTTGCGCGGCGGAAGGCGGTCGCTTGGCGGCAGCGGGCTCAGGCGCGTTGGCGGGCAGGGCGGCCAGTTGGGGAAGCGTCAGCGGACCGCGCAGATAACTCATGGCCCAGCGCGTCTGGAAAAGCACAGGCGCGTCGTCATGGACATTGCGCATCAGGAAGACACGGTTGCCGAGCCCGGCCAGCAGGCGTTCCATGGCGTCACGGTCAAAGCCGCCTCCGGTGCTGGCGGCCGCGCCTTCAAGGCCCTCCATCACGCGCAGTTTGTCGCGCTCGGTCTGAAGCCGTCCGATGAACCAGGTGCCGCAGTTTGAGAGGCCTTTGTAATCCAGATCAACCGGATTCTGCGTGGAGAGCACCACGCCCAAGCCAAACGCGCGCGCCTGCTTGAGCAAGGTCAGCATCGGCAGTTTCGAGGGCGGTGTGGCGGTCGGAGGGAAATAGCCGAAAATTTCATCCATGTAAAGCAGCGCCCGCAAGCTGCTCGTGCCGGGCTGTGTACGCATCCAAGCGAGCACTTCGGTGAGCAGGCGCGTGACAAAAAACATCCGTTCCGCGTCCGAAAGGTGGGCGAGGTAGAGGATCGAAACGCGGGGCTTGCCGGCCGGCGTGTAGAGCAGCCGCTGAATGTCGAGCGGTTCGCCCTCCATCCAGGCTGAGAATCCGGGAGAGGCCAGCAGGTTGTTGACGCGCATGGCAAGGCTGAAACGCTCTTTTGACGGGTAGAAGGACTCGAGCGCGAACACGCCCACATGGTCGAAGGGCGGCGTCTGAATCGCATGGATCAGTGCCGTCAGGTCCACATCCCGTCCTTCGCGCCAAGCGTGGTCGAGTATGTTGGACAGCAAAATATGCTCGCGGCTCTGGACCGGATCCGCTTCGACGCCGAGCAGACCGAGCAGCCCGGAGACCGCCGATAGCACGCGATCACGCAGCGCGGTGGCGTCGTTCTGGAGTGCCGCCGGCGGCGCGTTGAACGAGCGCAGCAGTTGCAGGGGGCGCCCGGCCGCGCTGCCCGGCGTGTAAACGGCAAATGCCGCGGCCGCCTGGAGGCGGCGGATGCGGTCGCCATCCTGTCCCCACTGCGCGAGCCCGGCGCGCCAGGTTTCGGCGGTTTTTGCGGCGAACGCCTCCGGCGACACTCCTTTGCGCGCCGCTTCCGCCTCGTCCACCCACGGACGGAAATCCTCAGGCTTCATGTCGGGGAACTGCAGCATGAGATTGCCGAGATCGCCCTTTGGATCAATCAGGATCGAGGGGATGCCGTCAATCGCCGCCTCTTCCAGCAAGGCCAGCGCGAGCCCGGTCTTGCCGCTGCCGGTCATGCCGACCAGCATGGCATGGGTGGTCAAATCTTTCGCGTCATAAAGCAACAGGCGGTTTTCGTTAGCGGCTGCTTGCGGTTCCACCTCCTTGCCCAGATAAAAAACGCCCAGCTTTTCGAAATCTTGCATGCCGATCTCCTTGCCGTTCCACGCGCTGCGTCATGGATTGCACATCCGCATGGATCGCCTTTCATTTTATCAGGCAGGCTACGGCCTGTCAGCAGACAACTTGAAGCCAACCCATTGCCCGAACGTTGTTTTGCCGCTGGCCGTCGGGCGTGCTTCTGATATACTGCCGAGCATGAAATGGGGCTTGGCGATTCTCTTGGCGGGCGCGGTGGTCGCGCTGCCTTTCTTCTTCCGGCGTGCGCCGGAGGTGGGGGACTGGCGCCCGGGAGACCCCGAGTTAATCATCGTCACGCCGCATAACGAAGCGATCCGTCATGAGTTCGGCGAGGGATTTTCGCGCTGGCATCAGGCGCGTTTCGGCCGTCCGGCGCGCATCGATTGGCGGGTGATCGGCGGCACGACGGAGATCATGCGCTATCTGGCCTCGGAATACGCGGCCTCGGCCCGGCGATTTTTCAAGGCGCAGGGCGTGACGTGGCCGGCGGACGGTGCGCAGGCGGTGCTGTCCGGCAGCCGGCCGGATGACGAGACGCGGTGGGCGTTGTGGCAGGCCTTTCGCGCGTGCGATGCGCCGGACGAGATGACCTGCCGCATGGATCTCTTTTTCGGCGGCGGCGTGTATGATCACGCGAAGGCGGAGCGGCAGGGGCTGACCGTGGCGGCCTGGGGTGCGGCGGGGCCGCCAGAGGGACTTTTCGAGGACGCCGCCGGGCGCGTGTTGATCCCCGCTGCCATGAACGGCGAGATCTGGCGCGGCACCGCCTACTACGGCTGCGTGCTAAGCGCCTTCGGCATCTGCTACAACGCGGATCGCCTCGCGGATTTGGGCATCGACCGCCCGCCCGAGGCGTGGGAGGATCTCGCGGATGCGCGGTATGCTGGCCATCTGGGGCTGGCAGATCCCACCAAGAGCGGCAGCGTGGCCAAGGCGTACGAGATGATCATCCATGCCCGCTGCGCGCGGCATGTGGCGGAGGCTGGGTTCAGCCGCGAGCAGGTCCAACGCTACGAGGCGCTTTTCGCGCAGGCGGCGGCCGTGACCAACGGCGTGCCGGCTGGCGTGCCGCCCGCCTATCAGGAGGCGGTGGAGCAGGGGTGGCTGGCGGGCGTCAATCTGGTGCGGCGCATCGGTGCCAACGCGCGTTACGTTACGGATGCGGCCGGCAAGGTTCCGAATGACGTCGGGATGGGCGCAGCGGCGGCCGGCATCGTGATCGATTTCTACGGGAGGCTCCAGTCGGAGCTCTCCTCGCCGCCTGGCCGTGCGCCGGTCATGACCTATGTGACGCCGGTCGGCGGATCGAGCGTGACGGCCGATCCGGTCAGCCTGCTGCGGGGGGCACCGCACCGCGCGCTGGCCGTGCGCTTCATCGAGTATCTGCTGGGGGAAGAGGGGCAGAGGCTGTGGAACTACCGTGTCGGCGCGCCCGGTGGCCCAGTCCGGTACGCGTTGCGCCGCCTGCCAATCCGCCGCGATTTTTATCCCTCGGCCGATCCGCTGCTGCAGGCCGCTCAAGAACGGCATCGGCCGCATCTGGCCGACCCTCTGTGGCAGCCGGAGGTCGACGCGTATCGGCTGGGCGAGGCCTTTCACTATGAGGCGCGCTGGACCGGCCGTCACTTCGGCATCCAGCGCGAACTGATTCGTGCCATGTGTCTGGATGCCGGCGATGAACTCAAGCGCGCCTGGCAAGCGATTTTGGAGAACGGGGGGCCTGCGGCCAATCCCGAGGCCATGCGCCTGCTGGAGGCGATGCCTGACGCGCCGGTTCCGCTGGGCTGGACCAGCGCGCTTGCCTACTACGCGCGACAGCCGCGTCTGGACGTGCTGAGCGCGTGGACCGCATTTTTCCGCAGGCACTACCGGCTGGCCGAGGCGGCGGCCCGCCAGCGAAATGAGAACGGACGTTTGTAACGGATGCGAGATTGTCCGTGTATACCTGATCACATGCGTGCGCGGTTCGAGTTGAAGCGTGCCGGGCGGCGGTACAGTCGCAGAGAGGAGCGGATATCAGGATGGTGAGAGGAATCGGGGCGGCCGTGATGGCTGCCGGAATCGCGTGCGCACAGCCCGCCGCGCAACAGCAGCAGCAGCCAGAGCGTGTCGAGGTGCCGGCCAAGGACAGTTTCAACGGCCAGACGTTCACCTATACGCGGCTGCTGCGAGAACGAAATCACCGGCATGAGCGGTATGACGTCAGCTATCCGTCGCCGGAAGTGACCGATTACGAGCCGAACAACACGGTGCCGGCCGAACTCTACCTGCCGCTGGGCATGAGCCGCGACCGCGCGTTTCCGGCGGTGGTCTGCCTGCATATCTTTCACGGCAGCTTCGATTTGGAGCGCATGCTCTGTGCGCGGCTGGCCCAGAACGGGGTGCCCGCGCTGTTTTTCAAGCAGCCCTATTACGCCGAACGCGGCGGGGCGGAGGGCAAGGCGCGGCTGGTCTCGGACGCGGAGATCTTTGTGCGCGGCCTGGAGCAAGGTTTGCAGGATGCCCGGCGCGCGGTGGACATCATGCAGAGTCTGCCCGAGGTGGATCCGGCGCGGGTCGGGATCACCGGCGTCAGCATGGGCGCCATCCAGTCGGCCAGCGTCTGCGGCATCGAGCCGCGCATCCACAAAGCTTTTCTCATGCTGGGCGGGTGCGACGTGCGCCAGATTGTCATGACGGCGCATGAGACGCGCAAGCTGCGCGCGTTTATCGAAAAACTTCAGCCGGAAGCACGCGAACGCGTGTTCGCCTGCCTGGATCGGCTCGACCCCATCCGCGCGCAGGACGGACTCAAGCGCTTGGCGCAGGCTGACCGTCTGCGCATGACCTGCGCCGAACTGGATCAGGTGGTGCCGCCGGCGTGCAGCCGCCGGCTGGCGGAGGCCGCCGGGTTCGCGGACCGTGTCACTTGGCTCAACGGCATGGATCACTATTCGGCGATGGCCGGCTTCCCGCAAATCATGGAGGAGGTTGTCGCCTTCTTCGGAAAAGATGTGCCCGCAGCGTGGCAGCCGCCCCAGACGAACGGCGAGAAGAGCGCCTCCGAGCTGCTGGGCGGTTTTCTGTCCGGCCTGTCAGCCTTGCTGGGCGGCGAGCCGGCCGAGGAACGCGCTCACATGGCGGGCGTGACGGCGGAGGTTACGGTCGACGGCAAACGGTATGCCGCCGCGTTCGATTTCCTGCGCGGCACGCACGGACGCTTCAAGCTGACCGGCACCTTTCCCGAAGTCGGCAAGGCCGGTTTGGGACAGGGGGCGTATCCCTGGCTGATCGGGGCGGGCAAGCGGGTTTTTTGCGGCACCGAGGCAAGCAGCAACGTTCTGGCCGCCGCGGCGTTGATCCATCCGCAGCGCTTGATGAAGATGCGGGTGGCGGTGGGCGCGCTCGCGGCCGCCTCCTTTTCGCCCGAAGCGCTCAAGCAGTACTACACGCTGGGCGAGCTGAAACGCTCAAACGGTGATCGCGTGGTCGAGGTTAAGGTGGATCATAAAAAGACGCGCGGCCGGCTCGAGCTGACCTTCAGCGCCGACGGTACGCCGCGGGGCGCCTCTTGGGCGTTCGGCGACGCGGTGGGCACGGCGCGTTTCAGCCACTGGCGCCTGCACGCCGTGACGGATGACGCCTTGTTTGAGCCGCCGCCTGACCTGCCGCGCCAGGCGGTGCTGCAGGAAGATGTGCTGCGGATGTTCGCGGCGGTGTTTGAATTCGCGGTGGAGGCAACGGAATGAAGCGGCAGACGGTTTTGTGGGGGGTGGCAGCAGTGATGATCGGCAGCGCGGCGGTGCGCGCGCAGGAGGCGTTGCAGGTGGTCGCGCGCGACCCGGACGGCCAGGGCCTGCTCGGCCAGGTGAACGGCAAGCGGGTGCTGATCGTGAGCGGCACGCCCGAGCAGATGGGCCGCGCGCACGGTCGCCTGCTTGCCGAACTGGTGCCGAACGTGATGCCGCGCACGATGGCGCTGGTCGGCGCAGGGCTCGCCGTGCAGAAGGGCGATTGGTTTTACGACCGGATCGATGAGATTTACCGTCGTGCCGCTCCGCACACGCCCGAGCGCTTCCTGCGCGAATGCCGCGCGATGGCGGCCGCGGCCGGCATTACGGAGCGGGCGGCGATCGGCGGCAATTTCTTTCCGGAACTCTTCCACTGTAGCGGGGTCGCGGTGCGAAATTCGGCCAGCGCCGACGGCCGCGTGGTGCATGCGCGTGTGCTGGACTACATGCGTGACATCCATCTGCAGAACTACACCGTGCTGCAGGTGTTCGTGCCCGAGGGCGGCATCCCTTGGATGTCGGTGGGGTACGCCGGTTTTCTGGGCACGGTCACGGCGATGAACGTCAAGGGCTTGGCCATCGGCGAGATGGGCGGCAAGGGAGAGGGGGATTGGGACGGCATGCCCATGACCTTCCTGATGCGTGAGATCGCGGAACGCGCCGAGACCGTCGAGCAGGCGCTCGCGATCCTGCGCGCCGTGCCGCGCACCTGCGAGTATTACTACGTCATCAGCGACGCCTCGCGCAACATGGCCGGTGTCTATGCCACGCCCGGCGCGGTGCAGGTGCTGGAGCCCGGCCAGCAGGACGAGCGCCTGCCGACCGTGCCCAAGGACACGGTGATGTTTTCGGCCGGCGGGCGCGCCAAAGCGCTCTCCGAACGGCTCCACGCGCGGTTCGGCACGATCACGCCGGAGGTGATGATCGCGATCATCAAGCGTCCGGTGTCGATGCGGTCCAACCTGCACAACGCCGTGTTTATGCCGGAGACGCTCGACATGTGGTTCGCCGACGCCGGCAAGAAGACGCCGGCCTGCGACGAACCGTACACGCGGGTCAACCTGCGCGCGCTGCTCGATTTCTACGCGCGGCAGCGCGCGCCGGAATACGGTCGCTTCTGGTAGGGACGCCTCGCCGAGGCGTCCGCGGCGGTCTCGGCGAGACCGCCCTGCCGGGTGCGTGTTCGTGTCGCGCTCTCCAGATTGTGCTTCGCATCAAACACGCGCCCGACTCGCCTTCCCCTGTCGTTAGCCGATGACGCCGGCCGCGTGCATTTTGGCAACCGACGCTTTCATCTTATCGAGGCCGGTGCGCGCGGTTTCGGGCGCAGGCCGCCGCCAGTAAGCGGCGTTGAAAAGCTCGACAGAGAGCCAGACGCTCGCACGGTTTTCCGCGAAGGACGAAAGGATCTCCGTGAGGGGCGCGATGCCGTCGCCCGGCCAGACGCGGTCGCTGTCCTTGAGGGCCTCGCGCGCCGGCTGGGCGGGGTAGTCGTTCATGTGGAAACAGTGCGTCGCGCAGCGGCCGAGCAGCCGCAGTGATGCCGCCTCGCTGCCGCCGCGGTACATGTGGTAGGCGTCCGCCAGCACGCAGGCGTCGGGATGCGCGGCGCGCGCGGCGACATAGAGGCACTGGTCGACGCGCGCCAGATTCGCGGCGGCGCCCCAGAACTCAAGCTGCGGAATCACGCCCATGTCACGACCCAGTTCCAGCACGGCGCGGTAACGCTCGGCGGCGCGGTCGAGGTCGAGCTTGACGTCGGCTTTGTAGACGCCGGCGGGCGACGCCGCGATATGGGTGCCGCCGAGCTGCGCGACGAGGTCCATGTCCCGTTTCATCTGCTCCATGCCCTTGGCGCGCGCGGTGTCGTCGTCCACGGCCCATGCCGCGAAGCCGATCGCGCTGATCACCGACAGTCCGGCGTCGGCACACTGCCGCTTCAGCGCGCTGAGCGGGGTTCCGCCGGCGGCGGCCTTGGCGATGTCCTCGACCCACGGTTCGATGCCGGTGTAGCCGGCCTGGGCGGTCAGGACGATCTGGTCCGCGAGCGGCAGCTTGTAGCCGCGGAGAGTGGCGGTGTTAAGCGCGTAGCGGAAGGCACCGCCCGCAGCCGGGACAGCGGAACCCGGCGCGGACCAGGCTGACGTGGGCGTCCCGACCGCCGTCCGGCCTTTCCAAATAGGCCGTTTTTCCTGCTTGAAACCCGTGTATCCCCTGTGTAACATTCAGATCAATGGCTCGCATTCAACTCTCCTTTCGTTACGGAAAATCGAATTTTCTGCGTTTCATGCCTGAAAATCAAGCGTCCGGTTCGCTTCCGTACGCTTGGTTTTCAGGCAACTTTTCCGCGTTTCGCCGAAGAGCCGAAATATGATTCAGCCGTGACGGAAGTTTGAAACTGCCGGACTACACGTCGGTCTGGCAGTCCTTCGCCGTGCTGCTGCCCGTCAAGACGGTCGGCGTCATGGGCGACCAGCGCACCTACGAGAACGTCTGCGTCCTGCGCGCGGTGGACAGCATCGACGCCATGACCGCGGACTGGACGCGTGTGCCGTACGACACGCTGGCCCGCATCTCGAACCGCATCATCAACGAGGTGCGCGGCATCAACCGCGTGGTCTTCGACATCAGCTCAAAACCCCCCGCCACCATCGAGTGGGAATAAGGGAGGTTTGCGCTAATCCCCAATGCGCAGTCCAAAAAGCGCATTGGGCCAGTCTGGAAAATAGTCGCCGACTCCGGTAACACGACGCACACGTCCCGTTTCTTCCCATGCCAGAAGGAAGGGGGACTGCGAGAACTCGCCGAACACGATTTTGGTTCGTTGTGCCGTGTCCGTATCGAACCCAAATTCTTGAGGATAAAACGCCGGTGCCAACAGCACCACGTTTGATGCCGACGCGGTGATATTCCTCACCCGCTCGGGCGTCATTCCTTGCGGCTGCCCCGTCATAACGACCGTCACTCCTGACAGCTTTCCGGGCAGATACTCAAGCGACCTTACGACCCCAATGCTGAAATCGGACGGACGGTCAACAAGATAGCCGCGCAAGGTCTTTGCAAAACTCTCGCCGCCGAGGTCCTTTTCACCCGCAACCAGCCATGCTTTCGGCGTACCGGAACCTATAACGACTGAGTTGCGGCCGCCTCTGACGCGGGAGTCCGCGAACCGTCCCTTTGTCCACAAGCCGACACACAACAGCACAGACAGCCCAATAAGTCCCGACCAGCTTCTTAATAAAGGCCATTGCCGCAACCGCACACGGGACACAAGCACGGCAAGTAATGCCGCCGTCGGGATACCCCACAGCCACGGCGATTCCGCAACGGAACTGAAAAAAGAAGCTGCTCCAAAAGCCGTCCATATCCCTAGCGGCACCGCCGCCCACCGCGTCGCCCCCCCCGCCCCGCAGAGCAGGATCACGGCCAACCACCCGGACAGGTAAAAGCCCCGCAATAGCCAACCGAATTCGACCAGCCATGTCAGATGGCTGTTCACAAGCGTGCGGTATCGTTCCGTGCGATCTAAGGGCTGATACCACTGCATGTAGGCTTTTCCCGCATTCCCCGCGCCCCATCCTTTGGGAGCATCCGCCATCATCGCCGGTGCGGCCTTCCACAGCGTCATGCGGTTTGTGATCGAGCGATCCTCCCGCAACACGCCTTGGGCATAGCGGCGGTGCGCATCCATCCGGACCGCACAGACCGCAATCGCCGTCACGGCAAGCAGAACCGCCAGCGCCTTCCGCCGGGGCCACGGTCGTGGCGCAAAGGCAACCAGCACAGTCAAGCCCGCACAGCACGCCGCCAGTCCGCCCCGGGAAAACGTCAGGACAAGGCAACAGCCCAGCACCGTGAAAAGGAACGCGGAAAGCCAAAACAACCGTTGCCGGATATAGGCCAATACCCACACCGCCACCATCCCTTCGGCAATCAGCGCGGCGGTCTTGTTCGGGTTTCCTAACCCCCAGTCCAACCGTCTCACTCCCTCAAAAAAGAACTCGGCTCCATCCATATGCCCATCTCACTTCTCGAGTTTCCAGACGTCGGCCAAATTTTGGGTCGGAAGATCGACACGGAAAGCCGCCGGAACCCGCTCCGACTTGTCGGACGGAAAGACCTCCTGATTCACCACGTCGCCGACACATGCCGGAGACCTGAACGACTCCGGCCATGGGCGTTCCTGATTTACGCTACCCGCTTTCTTAACCCCAGAATGCATACCTTTCATGGCATCCTCGAACGCCGACTTTTCATCCCGCAGGCTCAGCGCGTATTCAAAAAAGGCCAGCCCCAACCTTTCAGCAACGGGATGCCCCTGATGTCCCAACCCAGGAATCGCCTTATAGACGATCGGATACCCCATCTCCCTACATGCAGAAAGGAAATGGAGGGAGCGCTCATAGCCGCTCTCGTTCTCCCCCGTCGTCAGGCACCACAGCACTTGGCTTGCCTCGCGCGTCGGCTTGTCGAAACTGCTTGGAATATGCACATGCACAGCCAGGAAATACTGGGGCTTCCGCAAGGCCAGCCTTTGCGCGTACTGCGCCGAACCGGACACGCCCCACAGCAGAAACCCCTTCTCCGGCATCCCGTATTTTCGCGACAGATCCTCGACGCCACGCGCCCACGCCGCCGCCACCTCGTCGAACGTCTCGTCCATCCGCTTACCAACCGCTTTGCTCTGCTCGTCCCAATTCGTCCGCGGATCCCAAAGCGAACGGGAACCCCAGCAAAGGATCACCAGCTTATGTTTTTCTGCGAAACGCAGGACGCTCCCCACGTCATCTTTGGCCTCCACCACCTGCAGGCGGCGCTTGATCTCATCCACGCTGTTGGCCAGAAGGCACATCGCCAACACCCCGTCCGCCTCTGAAACGTCCGTCATGCCGAGGGGCGGCCGCATCAACAGGGTGATCTGCGGCTGTTTGGCGCTGCGCGTTTTGACCACATATTGTATGACCGGGTCCGTAGCCGCCTCTCGCCGCACCCGCTCGGGCTTGTCCACCTGAGAGCGTTCCGGGAAGTCGTACGCCGCGACCAGTCCGCTCGGATACGCTGCCGCCGCGGCGGCCAGTTTGTCCCCGAAAACCGCGACGGCTTTCCATCCCTGCGAGTTGACGACCTTCTTGGGCACCGCGAAATAGAGCGTCTCGTCCTTGTTTTTCTCAAAAAAGACCGGCATGGGGTAGGGCTTCGTGGAACCGCGCACGACCGGAAACGGCTTGTCGCTCTTCTCCGTCAGTTTTCCAGACCTGTCGTAGTAGTAGACTTTGGCATAAACCGTTTCGGACCGCGCGCGCTCACCCGTTCTGACCGTCACCTCCAGATACGGGAGAAAGACCCGTTCTTTGGTCTTGTCCGGTCTTACGGTCTCCTGATAGAGGAAGTCTCCCTTCCGAGACGGCTGATCGACAAACTTGACCGAATGGATTTTGAAAAAATCTATCCCCTGAGCCCATGCTGAGCTGGCGAATGCTAAAGCCAAAAAAACGATGCCGTATGTCAAAAGCCGTTTCATGTCATGGGGTCGTCCGCACCTTTACGCCTGTTTCAAAACTTTGCGTCTTCGCGCCTTGGCGGGAAACCTTTCCCAATGACTGCCATGCGGAAAAAAGTCCCGCATCCGGCAGCCACCCCGTTCCCGTCGGATGAATCTTTCTGATCTTCTCATCCGCAATCGCCCGCGTCTCGACATCGACCCAAAGCCCGGTTTTCCCGCCGCCTTCCGCCATCCTGCCCAGAACGGCCGAGAAATAGTCTCTCACGAACGCCTCGACCCGGCCATCCGGCGAGTGCTCGTTGCCCGGGACGCCGATCCAGAGCCACGGCTTTCCCGCCGCACGGCCCTGCTTGAAATAGCTGAGTGAAGCTCCCAGACGCTCGTCCTCCTCGCCGCACGCGACGATCCCGGTCGGCATGACCTCAGACGGTTTGGGCTCATCCCACCAACCGGCTGAATAGGCGCACCACGCGGCTACGCGCTCCGGCTTCCATTCCGCAAAACGCGACACGAAATGCGCCCCGCCCGAAAAGCCATAGAGCAGAAACGGCAGGTTTCGCACAAAGAGCCGGTCCAGCGCGGCCAGCAAGAGCCGACCCGATCCGTTGCCCGCGTAATAATAGCCACTGCCGTTATGCAGGTCATCCAATTCCGAAGCGAAAGAGACCCCAACCAGTGCCAAATTCCGCTCTTTGGCGAACGCCTGCCACGCCGGAGAGGCCGCAAGTGCCTCTCCGTTTCCGTTGCATCCCGGCGTAAGCACAAGCACCGCCGAAACATTGCTTACGGACACAACATACAATTCGGCACGCGTCATACCGGGCGCAGGAGTGAGCACATGCCGGATCGGCGTTTCGGCCCGCAAGATCCCGCACACCGCCATCCCGATCACCCAGCAAAATGCCCGCCTCATTTCACAGCCTTGTCGGCCTTCTTGAGCACGATGTCTGCTATGATCTTGTTGCCTTTGCATGGCTTTACGCACATAGGTTCCGCAGCCGCAGGACCAAAGGGCCTATAAAAAAACGACTCGATCCGCGCCAACATGAGGTGTCGCCGCGTCATTAGCGGTACTTTGTATTCATAGTTGATGCCTTTTGCCGCAACACATATACGCACATCAACGGATTTAGGATAAGCACTATGATCCGTCTCCCCCGCCAGATATAGCGCGATCGAACCCGGCCCACAGGGAAAGAACGGCCCCACTTCATAAACCCCATCGTTATCTGACATTGAAGAACAAACAAAAACACTACTCGAATTGTCAGTCGCTCTGACATGTGCCCCCGTAACCGGGTTCCCTTCTCCATCCGTTATGCGACCTCTGACATACACCCGGTCCGGGAGAGTCTTCACCGCCACGATATAAGAGACAATGGGTAAACAAACAACCAAACAGGCCAACAGGAACAACCGCGAAAGCATCCACCGCACTGTTTTTGGGGCGATGTACCACCGGTATAACCGGCGGAAAAATGAATCTTGATAATCCAATCTCATAGCCCCACCCTCTCCTTCTATTCTGCCGTTTTCCTGCTTTTCTCGAGTACGATATCCACTCCAATGATCACATTACCTTTGCTCTTTGGCAGATTGGCATCTTTCTCAACCTTGTCAGCGTGTCCTTCCTTCCGCGTTCACGCACGTCCTGTCCAATCCTGCCGGATTAAAAACGTCACTCCGTCTTCTTTAGCACGATGTCCGGCACGAAAATCACGTTGCCTTCACTCTTAGGGAATGAAAGTTCTTTCCGTTCGGAAAGGTCTTTCCCCATTGTGCGACTCAAGATACCATTCGCAATTATATTCATCCGCCGCGCCGGTTCCAGTTGTTCATCGGTCACAAGGGCAACCACGAGGGATTCTTTCGGATAGGCGTACCCGTGCTTATTAACGCTCACCACAAAGGCCCCTGGCACATGCAGAGACTTTTCGTCCGTCAAATACCAAGCCACTTTGAGCCAATCCGCCGGAACAACATCGTTGATCTCATACCGACCCTCGTTATCGGTGACCGTTCGCCGCTCGAATTCCGAAGTTTCTGCCCCCTCAGGCCAGATGAGTACACTGGCATATGGAAGCCCTTTTCCCTGTTCGTCCACCACCCGTCCTTTCATTGTTATCTGATCATTTCGTAATTGCAGCCAAATGTCCTTCGTTCCCGAAAAGAGGGTTATTTCAGTTCTCGCGGTGGCCGTGCGGCAGACACCGCGAACCCCGGTTGGCATGTCGGGTTTCACTGCGCACATGGTGTACCGTCCCGGCGGAAGATTTTCAAACCGGAAGAATCCATCCGGGTTACTCACGGCCGTCTTTTGGACTCCCATCCCTTCAAGTTGGACTTTCTGTCCTCCGGCCTTACGCAGAGCGATACCATTCGTGCTGTTGATGGTTTCCACCAAGTTTGTAATGCTGTCGATTTTCATCGCCTCCAGCTTGTCAAGAAACGCATGAACGTCACGTTCAACAATCGTCCCTGTGATACTCACACTCGCATGTTTTTCAGAAACAGTTTTCTTTTGAATTGGATTTGCCTGAATGTCGCAAATCGGCACCATGCAAAGCGCCAAGAACCAGTTTCTTATTGTTTTCAGTCGTGTGCTCATGATAGACTCCGGTCGTTAAGTTTCATTATTCATTCCGCTGGTGGCGTCGAGTCCAGAGGAAAAACAGTACATGCGTCAGAATCAGGGTTCCAGCTTTCCTGATCGCCTCCCGAACATCCGCCACCCGGGCATTCGTCTTCTGGCGGCAACCCGTTAGGGCATTTATCCTCCGTTCTTCCCCCTCCTGGACAATCGTCCTTTTCCGGCGAACCGTCGGGGCATTCATCGAAAGCATCGGTGCCGCCAGGGCAATAGTCGTCGTCGTTTGGAACTCCCGCTTCACAGGTGTCGACCGCCGAAGATCCGCCTGGGCATGAGTCACCCAAACCATCTTGTTCTACTTGCCCCTGCCCATTACAAACATCTTGTTCCGGAGTGCCATCGATACACTGGTCCGAACCCGTGCTTTGACCGGGGCCATCATTGGGGCTTGTATCACAAAAGTCGTCCCCGCCAGCCCCCTCAGGATGATTTTGTCCATTAATACAGGTGTCATCGTCTGTAAGTGTGCATTCATCTTGCGATTCACCGTTGACCTCATGGCAATCATTCTCGTCCCCGGTCCCTATAAGCCAAGGAATTGTCCGTGGCGGGCAGTCATCTCCATCGGCAACCTTTCCCGTGTCGCATTCGTCCTGCTCCTCACCGTTGGTCATATGGCCACCGCCGAAACATTTGTCCCCTTGAGCAATCGTCCCATTCGGCGGACAGTAATCCATTGATTTCTGCCCGTTCGGACAATTGTCGCGTGGGGAGTTTGCATCGCAAACATCGTCAGCGGTGGTTCCCGATTCGCATTGGTCTGAGTCCAATTTTTCAGCCTCGTTGCAAACGTCGGCTGTTTTGAGCCCGGAATTGCAGACATCTTCGTTCCTGTCCCCGTTTGAAGGACAATAGTCTTGTGGCGGATTCTCTCCCGGACATTTATCCGGATCAAGAAAGCTACACACATCCTCCGCATCCACTCCTCCCGGACAATCATCCGTAATTCCCGCAACGGGATCGCAGGTTTCAGGCGACGGAAGAGTTGTGGCCAGTCCATCGCCGCCCAGCAGCTTGAAATGCGCAAAAACTCCCAACCCGACCATCTTCGCGATCCCGCCCGCGAAATGGCGACGCGACACATCGGCCTTTTTCAATCCTGTCACATTTGATTTGCTGTTTATTCCACATTTCATAATACACCGCCCTTTCCTTCTATTTGCTGCCCATGCGCACCTTCCGTTCTTCCGCCTTCAACCGCGTATAAAACGCCACCGCTTTCTTGATGTGTTTCTCCATCTGCTCACAGTGGCGGTCGCTGAATTTGAAGGAGCCATCCGCCTGTGCGATCTCCCACGGGCACGGCCCCTTGCACTGCGCCCACAACCAGCACGATTCGCATTTAACTGCCACGCACGCACGATAGTCGCGCCAGAACTTTTTGCACCGTCCGTAATCCGGTCCATCCTCGATTGTTCCTATTCTCCAGGCTTCCATTCCCACAAACCTGTGGCACGGGTACAGCATGCCATCGCCCCACTGTCCCCGTTGCATCCCGGCGCAAGTACCAGCACCGCCGATGGGTTCTGGTGCATCACCACAACCAGCTCTGCCCGCGTCATTCCCGGAACAGGAACAAACGTATACCGGACAGGAACAAACGTATACCGGACGGGCGGAACAGCGCACAAGCGCCAAGCCATGAATACAACCGCCGCCGCACCAATACCTTTTCGCATCTCTCACTCTGCCGTCTTTTTGATCACGATATCTGGCGCAAAAATTGTATTTCCTGATGATTTTGGAAGCTCATCCTTCGTCTTATTGCTGAGGTGTTGCGAACCTTTGCCCCATCGGGCTTGCACGGCGTTCATCGCGCCATGAAACCTTTGGGCCTGCTCTAACAAACTTTTTGAAACCAATGGCATCCTCGGACAAATCCCCTTTCCAGAGTCATTTTCAGCGTATATCTCGAAGTAGAAAGGGTTTTGCCCCACCGTTGGATCTCCCCCGTTCAACCAGCCTCCGGCTGCCCAGACGGACGGTTGCGGAATATCTTTTAGATCGTAGTTTCCGTCCTTGTCTGTTACAGCCTTGAATGTCCGCTCGGCTCCCTGTTCCGGTCGCGGGACACCATATCCCGTCACTCTGGCTCCCGCAACGCTCTTGCCCTCGGCATCGACAACCTTGCCTTTGACCGCCATACGCTGTCTTTCACCCAATGTCATTTCAAGATGCGCATGCCGAGTTCCAAGTTTGACTTTTTCCTTCGCCGTGAACGAAACCCCTCCGCGCCCGAGAATATCCCGTTTTTTTTCAACCGAGACTTCGTAGTCACCTGGCTGGAGATTTCCAAACTCAAAATTTCCCCATTCATCCGTCCGGGTTTCCAATTTCATTCCTTGTCCCAATAACCGTACCACAGCGTTTGACGACCATGTTCCAAAATGCGCGAACACAGCGCGTTCTAATGCTGCCGGCGTATTAATCCGTTTCAACTGCTCGGCGGCCGCCTCCGTGAATTCGACCTCGCATTCCGTCACACTCCCGGATAGGCCCAACCTAATCGTCTGATTTTTATCTGGGACACGAGCAGAACCGTCCACAGCCCGACAATGACTCAACAGACCGATTGCCAGAAAAACCACATATCCCAATCGCTTCCATGATTTGTGTTGCCTTTTCACGTTAACTACCTTTCAAGAATCTCTGCCGTTATTCACCCAAATCCGGTGGCCTTGACACGCATGTGTCATGCGGAATGATATTGCACTCATCCGGGGCAATATATCCTTCTTCTTGGTCACCGCCTGCGCACCCCTGCGCGGATGTGCATTCATCTTCCGGAGGATCCCCCGTCGGACATTCGTCTTGCGCAGGTTGCCCTCCAGGACATTCGTCGACATCTCCCCATTCCGGGTGACACTCATCGTTGTTAGCCTCCATACCAACACAAACATCATCACTGGTGTTCGTACAATGGTCTACCGCCTGCCCCCCCCCTGGACAAGCATCGTAAGCACCATGGTCCGTGCTATTCGAAAGGCACCGATCTGCATCATCTGTTCCATCGCCACAATCATCACTCGCGACCCAAGACCCCTCACACCAATCGTCACCTCCATTTTCTCCACGTCCAGCATTGGTGCCATTAGGGCAAGAGTCATCATCAAAAACATCAGGAAATGTTGCACATTCATCAGGGTGATCATGTTTACAGTCATCTTCCAATGAATGTGATCCTCGGCTACATTGGTCACCACCACTTGGGCCTGACCCTTCTGGATCACAAGTGTCCAACCCATTAGGAGTGGGATCACCTCCGGGACATTGATCCCCCATGGCATCGGTACCATTCGGCGGACAATTATCTGTGTCATTCTGACCAGTCGGGCACTGGTCAGCGGGAGGAGTATTGTGAGAACACTCATCATCGGCAGGAAGTCCCGATTGGCATTGATCCGATAAGGGGTCGGACGCCTCATTGCAAACATCCTCCGGAGCGGGACCACCTTGGCACACGTCCTCTTCCCTATCCCCTCCCGATAGACATATATCTTCAGGTGGCTTCGCCCCCGGGCATTTGTCTGGATCGGCCCCGGGCATGCAATTATCTTCTTCGTCTCGTCCTCCGGGACAGGCATCCTCAGTTGAGGACATCCCCCAATTCACCATATTTTCCGCTTTTAGCTCTCTTCCCAGTAGTGTGAAATGCGAAAAAACGCCCAAGCCGAGAACCCGCGCGATTCCGCCCGCGAAATGGCGACGCGACACATCGGCCTTTTTCAATCCTGTCACATTTGATTTGCTGTTTATTCCACATTTCATAATACACCGCCCTTTCCTTCTATTTGCTGCCCATGCGCACCTTCCGTTCTTCCGCCTTCAACCGCGTATAAAACGCCACCGCTTTCTTGATGTGTTTCTCCATCTGCTCACAGTGGCGGTCGCTGAATTTGAAGGAGCCATCCGCCTGTGCGATCTCCCACGGGCACGGCCCCTTGCACTGCGCCCACAACCAGCACGATTCGCATTTAACTGCCACGCACGCACGATAGTCGCGCCAGAACTTTTTGCACCGTCCGTAATCCGGTCCATTCCCGATTGTTCCTATCCTCCATGCTTCCATCCCAACAAACCTGTGGCACGGGTACAGCATGCCGTCGGCCCCAACGGTCGTCGTTCCCCGGCACGCCCCGCATTTGAACGGACTTACCTTGCGGGCCGTCGTTTTAACGCTTTTCTCCTGTTCTTCCACGAAATAAGAATAGGGATAATACTTAGGCCTCTCTCCGTGCGCCAGTTTGTCCAGCATCCACGGGACAATCTCCTCATTCGCCTGACGCTCGCACGATGCGAAATCGTCGTCGGTGAAATCCACCGGGCTTTTGTGAACCGGGTTTACTACCCGTCCCAGAACAATGCGCGTGAACCCGAACTCCTCAAAATAACGGACCAAATCCAGCATCCGAGGAACCGGATGTGCCATGGTGCAACGTACCGTCACGGCACGTCGCCGGGCCATGAGTCGCCTTATGCCAGTTGCAGCGGCGTCAAAGGACCCTTCCCCTCCCCTAGTCGGACACTGCGCGTTATGGATTTCCGGCGGCCCGTCGAGGCTCACCATCAGACCGAAATTGTATCGCTTGATGACCGTGATGACATCGTCGTCCAGCAGAGTCCCGTTCGTCGTCATGGAGTAAAAGACTTTCTTTCCATGAAGCTTCCCCAATTTCTGACTGTATTCGACGGCGAACATGAACACGGGTTTATTCAATAGCGGTTCGCCCCCGAAAAAGGTGATGCTGACCTGCTCGCTCTTTCCACTCACGGCGAAAAGCCAGTTAATCGCCTGCCGCGCCACCGTCTCGCTCATCAGACCTTGGTTCGGCAGTATGTCACGGCAGGTCCCGCAGTAGCAGTAGGTACAGGCCAGATTACAGGTCTCTGCCAACGCAAGTTCCAGCTTGTTCCACGGCGTGGCGTCGTACCGATGCCGCAGCTCTTTTTCAAGACGGTCCGAACTCACAGAATAATCGGGCCGTTTGAAAAGCCCGTTTCTTGCCAGAGCGCGGACTTCGCTCGCCACGCTCTTAACGGTTGATTCCGGGAACTCTCCCTGTCCGAGCATGACGCCCTTGGCATCGTCAACGGAATGGCTCTGGCAGAGTTCCAGAAAACGTAGCGTCGGCGGATCGATGCGGATGAAACGACAAGACGTAGTATCGTAGACAAAGCTATCTTCCCCAGCTTCAAAGACACGATATGGTGGTGGATTACAGACCGTTGAGGGCTGCGTTCTGGGTTTTGAATTTGTACTCATGTTCGTCATCATATCTGTCACCTCAAATACGTATGCGCCAACGCCTCGCCTTCCGCCGTGTAAACACTGAGCAACTTGCCATTATTCACCAGGGCGGCCTGCGTACCGTTCGCCCCGTACACGAAGAACATGTCATCCTTCGCGTTTTTGAACCGAAACATTTGCCCTTTCTCGTTGTAGAAATACTCGCCGGTCGTGACACGCTTACCGTCCGTGACCTCTTCTGTTTTACGCAGAAGCCCGCGCAGTCTTCCAGACGTGAAGCGCGTTTCAATCTTCCGGATGCCGTCACCCCCTTCAACCGTCAGAACACCCTTTGCCCGGTCGTCATGCCAGAACGCCTTCTGGCCCTTGCCATTCACGCGCCCGATGGTCGCCGTATCCCCTTCTGTCTTAGCGGACATCACCGAATACTGCCACCCTCCGTCTCGCACGATCAGCTTGGAAGCCGCACTCCAACCGATCTCCTTTTCTGGCAGACGCAAAAATTCGTTTGTGCCCCGCACCTCATACCGAAATGTTCTCTCCGTCCCGTCCGTCAGCATCAGCCGACCCAGACTCAGCACATTCCCGCAAGTAACAGGTTTCCCTTTGACAACCCTCACCTCGGGGCGTTGCGCCAATTCAAAAGAAACTCGGTTACCTCCCGACCACTCGAAACCTGTCACAGCACCTTTTTTCTTGTCAACCACAGTACGCAGAAAATCCTGCCCGTTACGTTGCACCCGGTTCACAACATTCCCGTCGTACAAAAACGTAAACTCTCCGTCAGGGATAGTCATCTTTACCAGTTGCCCACGACGAAAGACCAGTTCGGGATGGACATGGTCGGCACCGTAATTCCTGCAAGAACAACGAACCGTGATGACATCCCCCCTGATTTTTCCGCCCCAAGGGCGCTTGGAGAGCAGAAGGGATGTGTCTTTTTTGTCACGCACGAACGCCCTCCGGAACCCATCGGGCTGAAACACCCAGAACACGGTTTCCGATGTCTGCACGATCCTGGATTCAAAAAACGGCACGTTCCATCCATAACCCGCCATCGGCGAACGATTCGCGCTGTCCGACCGGAAATATGCGTAAATAGCCAGCGGTCTTCCCGGCCGACCCCTTTTTTCGAACTCGGCCAGTTTTTCAATTACAAGGGCATGGCCTTTTTCGTCCACACCCTCAAACGGTCCTTTAAGCTGCCAAAGTTCATGCCAGACGATCCCACCAGCGGATAACTGACGGGGAACAAAAAGAATCCCCGCCGCCAGAAAACAGGCGGTCAACACCGCCCGGCTATGGAAAAGACATCTCACTTCCCGGCTATGCCCCTCGCAGAATCCCGAGCGTGTCAGAGAGTGCTGACAGAACGCATCAGGATGCTCTTAACCCATGTTTATGGCATGTATTATACGGGGAGGGGTAGCAAAGTCAACGGCCTTTTTTATTATTTTTCCGTTTCGTCAGCACAGAATACGTCTCTGCCACGCTATGCGCGGAGATAAAGTACTCGCCCTTTTTAGTGGAGAGATTGCAAGACAATTCACTCTGGCATTCAATCCGCATTGCCGTGTATCATGGCGCTGTCGTGGAGCGTTCGTTTTGCAAAGGACGTGTGCGGATTGAACGCATGCCGATACGGCGCCTCTGAATTTGCGGGAGTTGGGGATCGTCATGAAACGGTTATGGGTTATTCTCCTCTACGGAATGGGGGTCACGCTCGCGGCGCGAAGCGGAGGGGTTCGCTTTGACGTCGAGTCTTGATTACGGCAAAAAGGCGGGCGAACGCTTGAATCTGTCGGGCGATCGCGATACGGACGGTTTTGCGGCGTGCGGCCGTGATCAGGCGCGCGAAACGAAGTATCAGGCGAGGCTTGCGCGTGAGCTTCGCGTCTACGGGGCGATGCGCGAGGGGCGCCACGTTTACGATGAGGAACAACGGACATGTGAGGAGGCGACACGATGACAACGGTTTCACGGCGCGGCTTCTGCCGCGCGTTGGCGGGTGCGGGAGCCATGACGCAGATGCCCGCGGCCGTGCGCGGCGCGGCGACGGCGCACACGGTCAGGCTGGGCCTGATCGGGTGCGGCTGGTATGGGATGGTCGATGTGCAGGCAGCCTTCAAGGCTGGCGCCGTCGACATCGTGGCGGTGTGTGATGTCGACAGCGAGCATCTTCGGCTCGCGGCCGATGAGGTTGCCAAACTTCAGGGCCGGCCGCCGTTGACCTTCAAGCACTATGACGACCTGCTGCAGGTCGAGGGGCTGGATGCCGTGATCATCGCGACCCCGCCGCAGTGGCATGCGCTGCCGTTCATCGCGGCGGTGAAGCGGAACCTTGATGTCTACTGCGAGAAGCCGCTGGCCTATGACGTGCGCGAATGCCGCGCGATGCAGAATGCCGCGCGCGCCAGCGGCCGTATCGTCCAGGTGGGGTTCCAGCGGCGCCAGAGCCCTGCGTTTCAGGCGGTGCGCGACTACCTGCGCGAAGGCAAGGCGGGGCGGCTCATTTGCGCCGAGGCCGCCATTCACTACACCGCAGGGGTCAAGGACCCGTCGCCGCAGCCGCCGCCGGCTTCGCTCGACTGGGATCTGTGGTGCGGGCCGGCCCCGCTGATTCCGTACAGCCAGCAGGTCGGGCATAAAAACTGGCGGCTGGAGCAGACAACCGGCCACGGCCATTTGGTCGACTGGGGCATTCATCTGATCGATGCGGCGCGCATGATTCTCGGCGAGGCCGCGCCGCGTTCGGTGTCGGCGGCCGGCGGCCTGTATGCCCTCAAGGGAAAAATCACCACGCCGGACGTGCTGACCGCGCATTTCGATTTCGCCGCGTGCCCGTTGACGTGGCGGCACCGCATCTGGGGCGCGGCGGAACATGCGCCGGAGGTCGCAAACGGCCTCTTCTTCTATGGGGACCAACAGACGGTGTTTGTCACGGACAATCGCTGGGTGGTCATCCCCAAAGGCAAGAACGCGGAGCGCCAGGAGCACACTGTCAAGGCGGACACCGGCGTGCTGCACATGGCGGAGTTCCTCAACGCGGTGCGGACGCGCCAAGCGCCGGGATGTCCGATCGAAGAGGGGGCGAACTCCACGGTCGCGGTGAAGCTCGCCATGATCGCCTACGAGACCGGGCGGCGGGTCGACTGGGATGCGGCAGCCGAGTCGGTGGGCGAGAACCCGGAGGCGGCCGCGCGGCTTCTTCGCGTCTACCGAACACCCTGGAAACATCCCTTCATGGTATGACAGACGGACAAAAACCCCGTACCATCCATCAGCAATATCTGAACAGGTTGTCGTTGGCCAACCTGGTGGCGTTGTTAATCGTGTTCCCGCTGCTTTTTGCTGAAAAACGACGGGTTCTGCTTGATGATATCGACAGCACGCTGCGTGCCGTCGCGCTCATGGCGCGCAGTGCGCTGCCTGCGGATTATCATGACCGGATTGAAGGTCCCGGTTCGGTGTCCGATGCGGCGTATGAGGAGATCGTGTCGCGCAACAACCAGCTCTGCACAGCCATCGGGTTGGAGTACATCTGGAGCGTGATGCTGGTGGACGGGCGGATCGTGTTCACCACGTCGACGTCGCCCGACAAAATCGCGGCAAACCGGCGGCACGCCGCCTTTTTCGAGGGACATTCGAATCCCGCACCATATCTCAAGGCCTTTAAGACGATGCAGCCGGTGTGCCAGACCAACGTCGACAAATGGGGCAAGATCCGGCTTTGCCTGCTGCCGGACATCGACCGGCACGGCCGGAAATTTCTGTTCGCGTCCAGTGTGGCTATCGATGTTGTGGAACAGGCTTCGGTCCGATCCGCCTTCGAGTCCTTGGCGCTTTGCCTGATCTTTTTTGGAATCAATATGATTCTGGGGCGCTGGATCGGACAGAAGCTCTTCGGCCCGCTTGAAAGGCTGACGGCGGTTGTTCAGGCGATCAATCAGGGGGAATCTGGAAGCACGGCGTCTGAAGAGGGCGGCTATGAAATGGCCACGCTCGCGCGGGTGGTGAACCGCATGAGCCGTGTGCTGCACGACAAGATCGATGACCTGACCGCCTCGCGTGACGCTTTGATCGACCGTCACGATGAGCAATCACGCTTGACCCAACATGAGTTGGACAGCCGTGAGCGGCGGTATTTCGGTCTGCTCAATTTTGCAGTGGACGGGATTCTGATCGGCAACAAAGAAGGTGTGATCACCGAGGCCAACGAGTGCATGTGCCAGTTGTTCGGCTTGCCGCGTGAGAAGATTGTCGGTCGCCATATTAAAACGATGCCCTTTGCGACGGAGGAAAATGACAAAAATCCGCTACGTTTCGATCTGGTGTATGCGGGTGAGACGGTGACGCGGGAACGCACGATCCGGCGCGCGGATGGCACCGAAGTCATCGT
>JAQUEX010000129.1 GCA_028684935.1 Kiritimatiellia bacterium
CCGCTGGAGGCCGTGATCGTGATCTTCTGCTCTTTGCCGGTGCCGAGATCCTTGGCGCTGACATTGAGGATGCCGTTGGCGTCCAGATCAAAGGTCACCTCGATCTGCGGGCGTCCGCGCGGCGCGGGCGGGATGCCGTCCAGATGGAACTTGCCGATGGTCTTGTTGTCGCCGGCCATTTTGCGCTCGCCCTGGAGCACGTGGATCTCGACCGACGGCTGGTTGTCCGCCGCCGTGCTGAAGATTTCGCTCTTCTTGGTGGGGATCGTGGTGTTGCGCTCGATCAGAGGGGTCATGACGCCGCCGAGCGTCTCGATGCCGAGCGTCAGCGGAGTAACGTCCAACAGCAGCACATCTTTGACCTCGCCTTTGAGGATGCCGCCCTGGATCGCGGCACCGACCGCCACCACCTCGTCGGGATTCACGCCCTTGTGCGGCTCTTTGCCGAACAGCTCCTTGGCCTTCTCTTGGAGCCGGGGCATGCGGGTCTGGCCGCCGACCAGCACCACTTCGTCCACGGTCGCGAGGCCGGCATCGCTCATGCACTTGCGGCAGGGCTGCGCCGTGCGCTCGATCAGGCTGTCGGTGAGCTGCTCCAGCTTGGCGCGGGTCAGCGTGACCGTCAAATGCTTGGGCCCGTTGGCGTCGGCTGTGATAAAGGGCAGGTTGATGTCGGAACTGGCCGCCGAGGAGAGTTCGCACTTGGCCTTTTCCGCCGCCTCTTTCAGGCGCTGCAGCGCCATCATGTCCTTAGAGAGGTCGATCCCGTTCTCCCTGCGGAACTCTTCGATCAACCAGTTCATCACCGCCTGGTCGAGGTCGTCGCCGCCGAGATGGGTATCGCCGTTGGTGGCCTTCACCTCGAACACGCCGTCGCCGATGTCGAGCACCGAGATATCAAAGGTGCCGCCGCCGAAATCGTAGACCGCAATCTTCTCGTCTTTTTTCTTGTCCAGCCCGTACGCCAGCGAGGCGGCCGTCGGCTCGTTGATGATGCGCAGCACCTCAAGTCCCGCGATGCGCCCCGCGTCTTTGGTGGCCTGGCGTTGACTGTCGTTAAAGTACGCCGGCACCGTGATCACGGCCTGCGTGATCGCGGTTCCCAGATAGGCCTCGGCATCGGCCTTCAGCTTCTGCAGGATCATCGCCGAGATTTCCGGCGGCGAATACGTCTTGTCGCCGACCTTCACGTGGGCGTCTCCGTTGGCGGCACGCACGACATCGTACGGCACCATCGAGATCTCATGCGTCATCTCGTCATACCGGCGCCCCATGAAACGCTTGATCGAGTAAACCGTGTTCTTGGGATTCGTCACCGATTGCCGCTTGGCCGCCTGCCCCACCAAACGCTCGCCGCTTTTGGTGAAAGCCACAATCGACGGCGTCGTGCGCAGACCCTCCGCATTCGGGATCACCACGGGCTCGCCGCCCTCCATGACCGACATGCAGGAGTTGGTGGTCCCTAAATCAATACCTAAAACCTTTGCCATGTTCTCAGCTCCATTCCGTCCGCCTGGATTCTCGTTCTTACGCTTGTCACGGACGTGAGGTATAAAGCACGCAACATGCCATCCTTTTTTAACGTTTTCAAATATTTCTACTTAAACTTCTTATTGCGAACATGTTATGTATTTTTTATTCAGCCATCACCCGTTCCCCTGTGACACGCCAACACACGTGATGGCACACCCCTTCTGTCTCACTGAGTCAAAATGAGTCATTCTGTCCCTTTTCGCACAGTCTCGGCTGCATTCAGACCGGCATTAAACCATTGTTTAAAAAATTTGTTTAAACCTGGCAATAGCGCTCATCCTGGCGCGTTTACCTAGCCGACAGCAAGACGCAGCGACGGCAGAACGGACGGCTTGACGTTCCCGCGCGAAGTGTCTACACTCACAGATGTGGAATTGAATGATTCACCCATGTGGTAGGAAGGGGGGCACCATGAACACTCTGATACGCACCATCCTGGCCGTTGCCACCGTTTTTTCGGTATTGGGCGTCGCCGCCCGCGAACGCAGCAGCCTGTTCGGCAGCCGCAGTTCAGCAGCCGGCCCGTCGCGCGCCCGTAATAGCGGCATGACTTCGCGCGGCACGTCACAATCTACCGTCGCGCGCCCTTCGTTCGGGCAACCCGCACCGGCCAGCCGTTCCGCCGCGGCGGCGCCGGCGCCACGCGTTCAGTCTGTGCCGTCGCGCGTCAGAGCGCCGGCACCGGCCGTGACTCGCCAGTCCGCCCCGCAACCCGTACGCACCACGACCCCGCGCCCGACGGTCACCTGGGATCGCCCGGCTGCCGCGCCAGCGGCACCGACACGCCAGGCTTCCCCGCCGCCCGCAACGGTCACGCGCACGCCCGGCACCGTCCGCACGGCCCCCGCCTTCACGCGCCCGGCCACACCGTCGGTCGCCACGCCGCGCGCCCCGGTCGCCCCGCCGCCCGCAACGGTCACGCGCACGCCCGGCACCGTCCGCACGGCCCCCGCCATCACGCGCCCGGCCACACCGTCGGTCGCCACGCCGCGCGCCCCGGTCGCCCCGCCGCCCGCAACGGTCACGCGCACGCCCGGCACCGTCCGCACGGCCCCCGCCATCACGCGCCCGGCCACACCGTCGGTCGCCCCGCCGCGCGCCCCCATCGTCCAGCCGCCCGCCGTCACGCGCACCGACTCCGCCGCGCCGGTGCGGACGCGTCCGGAAATCCGCACTGAACGTACGCCCTCCGCCGGTTCAGGCCGCGAGACATCGCCCGTCGTTCGACGCGAAACGCCGACCCGGACCGCTACGCTCGAGCGCCCCGCCGTCACACGCGCCACCGCGCCGCGAATCGACCGCGACGCGATCAGCCGCCTGCCCACCGCCGCCGAACGCGCGGCGGCCACGCGCCTCGCGCGTCCCGACGAACGCTCCCAGATCCAGGCCGCCACCCGCGGCACCGCCTCCCTGAACCGCGGCGGCACCTCCAACGCCTTGCGGCCGAGCGGCACCACAGACAGCCGGCTGGCGTACGCGCCCGCCGCGCGGTCCGATGCCGGCCGGCTCACAACGCGCGGCACCTCGCTGCCGGGAACGCGGAGCGGTGCGCCGACGCGCACGAAGCCCATGACCTTCTCCCCTGTCTCCACGACCAGCCGCTACCGCGACGGCCGCTACTCGGTCTACACGCCGCCGGCCAGGCATACTGCCGCGCGGCACATAGGCCCGTACCGTCCCAGCTATCACCGGCCCGACCGTTACGACCATCACCGCCACGATGACCGCCGCCACCACTCCAGCTTTTACCTCGGCCTGTCGATCGGCTCCGGCTGGTACACGCCCGGCTGGTACGGCCCCGCCTGGTATGGCCCTGTCTACTATCCCGCCAGCGGCTTCAGCTTCTCCTGGAGCAACCGCCGCTACGGCCTCTCGATCTGGAACAGCGGTCCGGTCTACGCCACGCCGTACTACGATAGCTGGAACTGCGGCGGCTGGGGCTTCAGCAGCCTCTACTACGGCGGCTGGCACTCCGGCTGGTATGGCGGCGTCTCGTACATCTACAACCCGTGGCCGGTCTACCGCGCCACCTATTTCTACGACCCCGTGCCGGTCGTGACCCGGACCGAAACCGTCTACGTCACGCAGCCCGCCGCGCAGACCTCGGTGATCTATGAGGAGCCGCAGACCTACGCCTCTGCGCCGGCCGCGCCGCTGAGCGCGTACCCGGCCGCCTCCACCACCGCGCCGCTGCTGCCACAACCCGTCGCCGCCCCCGCGACCCAGCCGGAAAACACGATGTGGGATGCGGCACCGGCCGTGGCCCGCACCGACACCGAAACCATCGGCTGCTTCTGTTCGTGTCACTGCAACGGCCAGCGCCCCTGCATCTGCGCCTACCCGTGTGGCGCCGAATATGCGATCGTCCGTGAGGCATTTGACCTGAGCCTGAGCTTCGCTTCCTATGCCGACACGCTGGACCCCGAAACGATCTGGGGGGCCTATGCAGGGTTCGACCGCTGGGCCGCGCTGGAAGACGACACCCTGTACGCCGATTCCGCCGCCCCCGCATATTAAACCTTGGCCATGCGGCTCCCGTACCCGCTTTTGCTGAAACATATCCATGAATATCGCGCACCACCTTCTCCTGTTCCCTGTCCTCCTGGTTTTCGGTTGCGAAACAGTAGACCGTGCGCGCCGCGCGCAGGCCAGCGAGGAACGCTGGCCCGGCGAAACCAGCGTCACCGCCGCGCAGGCGGGCCTCTCTGCGGCGCACCCCTTCACACTCGCCGAGCTTGAGCGTGTCGCGCTGGAGCACCACCCCGCCCTGCTCAGCGCGCGCCAAGCCGTCGAAGCCGCCCGACTCCAGCTTCGCATGACGCACGCGGGCCGCCTGCCCCAGCTCAACGCCAGTGCCGCCTACACCCGCAACACACAAAACGCCTGGGGCCGTTCCACCGCTTCCGAGGCGCGCGGTTCCTGGAGCGCCGGCGTCGGCCTCGACCTGCTGCTCTATGATTCCGGCCGGCTCGACGCCGCCGAACGGCAGAACGTGGAGGCGCTCATCGCCGCCGAACAAAGCTTGCGCGATGCAGAACTCGAAACGGCGCATGCGGTGCGCACCGCCTTTTTCGAACGCCACCGCAGCGTCCATTTGATGAACGTCGCCGTCGAGAGCGAGAGCCAGTACGCCCAGCACCTTGAAGAGGCCCGCATCATGACGGAGGTCGGCACCCGCCGCCAGTATGACGTGACCAAGGCGGAAGTCGACTGGGGCAACGCCCGGCTCGAGGTCGTCACGGCCAGCAACAACCTCGTCGTCGCACACGCCCAGCTCAACCGGGCGCTGGGACTCGCCGAAAACCCGGATTACCGCATCGAGCCGGGAGAACTGCCGAACCCGCGCCGTTATCCGGACGCGCTGCTGGCCGACGCCCGCTTCAACGCGCCGTCGCTGGCCGTTTTGCGCGCCCGCGAACGGGCGGCCTCGGCCTATGTGGATCAGACCATTGCCGAACTCTACCCCGAGTTCTCGCTCGGTGCCGACGCCGACCTCTCCGGACGCGGTTTCCCGTTCGTCTGGAACCTCTCCGGCGCCCTGCGCGCCGCGCAGAATCTCTTCGACGGACACCGCAAGACCGCGCGCATCGATGAGGCCGTGACGCAGCTCCGCCGCGCGCGCGCTGCGGTCGCCGAAGCCGAGCAGACCCTTTACCTCAATCTGGTCACCGCCGTGGCAGAACGCGAAAGCGCGCGCAAACGCGCCGACATCGCGCGCCTGATTCAGAAACAAGCGGAGGACAACCTAGCCATCGTCAACGAACAGTACCGTGTCGGCATCTCCTCTTCGATCGAACGTACCGACGCGCAAGTCGCCCTCACCCAAGCGCAGGCCAACGTCATCCGCGCCGCGTACGATGAGCAGGCCGCCATCGCGCGCATCGCCCGCCTGACCGGCATACCGATCACACAATGAACACGGTGCCCTACTCCGATCTGGTCTCGTATTATGTCGATCGCCCCGACCGGCGCGCCGTCGACCTGCGCGAGGCGGGAGTGCCGGAATGTGTCGTGCTCGGCCAAGCCCTGTACCGCCATGCCTATCCGCCTCTTCAAGAACACTGTCATTTCGGCGTGGTTGAGCTGGCCTATGTCGAAAGCGGGCTTCAGCCGTACAACCTGCAGGACCGGGAGTTCACCCTCTTCGGCGGCGAGGGCACCATCATTCCGCCGGACACCCGCCACGGATCTTCAGGCCAGCCCTCCTATCCGTGCAAAAAAGCCTGGGTCCAGTTGCGGCTGCCGGATGTCCGGCGTTTCCCCGTCTGGCTGGGCCTGTCGAGCGACGAGGCGCGACCGATCCTGGAGATGCTGCGCAGCCCAGCGAATCTCTACTCGAAATGGCCGTCCGATTTCCCGCAGCTCATCAACCGGCTCTTCGCGATCGCCGACCGCCCGCCGTCGCCCATCCGCACCGCCATGCTGCGGACCGGCCTGCAGCACATTCTGTTTGAACTGCTCGACCGCAACGTGCCCGAGACCGCGCCCGCCTACCAACTGCGCGTGCGCAAAGTGATCATGTGGCTGGAGACACACGCCGGCGACTCGCCGCCTGTCGAACGCCTCGCCCGCGAAGCCGGCCTGTCGCTCTCGAGCTTCAAACGGATCTTTCACTCTGTCACCGGCATGCCGCCCCACGCCTATATTCTCCGCAAGAAAATCGACCGGGCCATGGACCTGCTGCTGGAAGGCGGCAAAAGTGTCACCGAAATCGCGCAGGCATGCGGCTTCGTCTCCTCCCAATATTTCGCCACCGCCTTCAAACGCATAACCGGCGTATCGCCCAACGACGTCCTCCGCAAACGCGGCATCGCCGTCCCCGCAGACACCGACGGCCAGTGACACCCCGCAGGCGCATCGGGTTCCCGGTTTCTGGTTTCTGGGTTCAGGTTCCTGGTCGCGGCCCGAACTCAAAAAGACGCGTCTCGCCGGGGGCCATGTCGAGCGTGAAGACCGGTCCGTCCGCGACGTTCTCTCCCGTGAAGAAGTCCCTTACCGGCCCAGAGACGCCCGTGTCGAACGTCACCTTGCCGCCCTGTTCATCCGCCATCGCCGAAAGCCATCCAGCCGCCGCCCAGATCGCCGCTCGGCCGTCCTTCACATAACGGTGGACACCCGCGAGGTCGGCAAGTGCGTGAACCAATTCCGGCGGACAGGCCGGCGTTCCGAGGAACACCTCGTTCCCGCCATGCGCGTTTTTCCGGACGGCGATCGCGGGCGTGCCGTCCTCGAACCGCGCCCACGTCTCCGCGTCGGTGGCCGCCACGCCGAAAAGGTCGACAAACGGCCGCTTCTCATCCGTCGCAAGGCGCTCGGGAAGCCCGCGCCTCTGCCCTTCCGCCGTCGCCGTCGCGTGGCCGGTCGTGGGCGCGAGCGCCTTGCCCTTGAAACCGGTCAGCGTCTCGATGCCGCCCACGTCCTTGCCGGCGGGTGTGAGATAACCCGGCGCCCAGCACCAGACGCGCGTGACACCCGGCGTCGCCGCCCGCTGTGCCTGAATCGCCGCGATCTTCTCTGGCGTCATGTACCACGCGCTCTGAAAAATCTGGAGCTTCGCATCCAGAGGCTTTTCCAGAACATCGGAAAGAAGGTACTGCCCGTACGGCGCGCCGGCACGCCCGTACGCCGCGCGCGGCATTCTCACGAACCTCGATGAGACGCGACCCAGCGAAAGGTACATCATGGCCTCCTCGTCCACAATCGCCGCCACCTCCGGCGTGAATGGCCGGGCACGCCCGAACATCGCGCGGTCGAACGGTTCAAGCTGCTTCATCACCTCCCAGAGCCGAGGATCCATGTACCAGCCGCACGCAGGCAGGTCCATCCACCAGCAGCCGAAGCCGCGGAGGATCGCCTGCGCGGTGTTGCGCAGCAGCACCTGCCGCGTCTGCGCGAGATCCATGCAAACACCCTCATTCTTGCGCGCGGCCTTGTCCGGATCGAGGAACGTGCGCGAATCGTCCTCGAAGAGCCACAGCACGCCACGCCGCATCACCGTCTCCGCCGCATTCATCGCGGGCGCGGTCTGTCCCCACGCGCGGTCTTGATAGGAGATGGGCGAACAGAGGATGTCCAGATCTTTCGCAGCCTTATCGAGAAGGTGCTTCACGCCGTAATGGCCCGCCGTGCCCGCGCCGCGCTGATGCCCCGCGAACTCCCACTGGTAGCCGTAGAAAATGAGGACGAGTTTCTTGCCGCCGGACGCCTTGCGACAAGTCGCGGCGACCTCCGCGACAAAGTCCGCCATCTCCTCCTGCAGGTAGAGGCGAAAGTCGACGAGCACCCGGTCCTTCACCGGATCGGCGAGCGTCGGCGAACTCAGAATGTCCAGCCTGCGCTCGGCGAGCGTCGGCACGTCCGCCTCGGGGCGCCCATGCCGGCGACGCCATGCTTTGAACGCCGCCCTCGTGGAGGGATCATATCCGAAGAAGGGCTTTGTCCATGCGTCCCAGTAGAAAAACTCGCTCGAATTCTGCGCCGCCGGATGAATGCCGGCGAAACGGTCGGGGTATTTCTCGCAGAGATGGCGCGTCATCGCGTCGAGGAACCGGCACGCCTTCTCTCGGTAGTGACGACAGGCGATGGAGGGCGCCGGGCCCTTTGTCCCGTCGGCGTACGTGATCACGTCATCCGGATACTTCTTCGCCCACCAACCCGACGTCTCCAGCTTGATGCGGGGGATGAGCAAGGCTTTCGGATTGACCGCGAGAATCTCATCGCAATAGGCGTCCAGTTCCGCCCAATCGTAAGTGGTGTCGTCCTTCCAGATCGTCTTCGGCACCATGAACGAGACGAAGTCGACGCCCGCGTCCGCCGCCATCTTCACCTGCACGGGGAAAGGATCGCGGCCCGTGAACGGCCAATGCGTGTAGCTCCCGTTGTCGCAGGTATAGGCAGAGGGAGAAAGCAGGACCTCCTCAGCGGACGCCTTCGCCTCGAACGTCAGCAGATACCGGTGACCTTCAATGAACGGCGTCCGCTTGGTGTAACAGTGGAACTGCGGGTTCGGCTTCGGCCCCTTGTTCTTGGCCCACCCTTCGATTTTGAGGCAGCCGTCATCTGTCACCCCCGCGCGGCCGCGCATGTCGTTGTCGTAGACGGTCCACGCCTTCGCGAACGCTTCTTGCGAGGCGAGCGACGCCGGGTCGAGGTAATCCGCGCCGGTCACCGTGTCGGCCACGCGCACGTTACGGAGCAGCACTTCGATGTCCCTGCCGGACGGTATCCGGAAATGGATTGTCCCCGGATCGGCGGACTTTGGCGTGAAGGCGAGCTCGAACTTCTGCCACGCCGTCCCCGCGACAACCGGCCGGTGTCCGCGCCAGCCCCAGAACATCCGCGGCGGCACCGCCTTGCCGTCCACGTGTATCTGCGGCGCGCCCGCCGGCCCCGGCCTCACGCGCACCTCCACCTCCGCTCCCGCC
>JAQUEX010000130.1 GCA_028684935.1 Kiritimatiellia bacterium
GATCCCCTCCTCTTCCAGCGCGAGATCCAGCGCGCGCTTCAACGCCAGCGGCGTGGTTTGGTAGCTGCTACCCGGTATCGGATCGCCCAGACTGGTGTGAACGGTCAACTCATCAAGCAACTGCCGCGTCTCGGTGCCGCCCGGCGGGATGTTGCAGGCCAGCCTCAAAAAGCGGGCGCGGAACGGCGCCGCCGGCACGATGCGGGCGAGCCAGGTGTTGTCATCCGCCAGCGCGGTGAGTTGTTCAAGCTGCGTGTTGCAGGCAACGCCGGCCCACGACACGCCGTCTTCACTGCGCTCAAGACCGGCGACTGTGGTGTTGAACGGCCCGGTACCGATTGTCCGTACGTAATAGTGGAGATCCAATTGTGTCACACTGCCTGTTCCGGCGAACGTCACGGTGATCACCACATTGGAGTTATATTGGACGCTGCCTGTGATCGCGTTGAATTGAACGCCGTCGGTCAGCCGGGTGTTGCCTGGATCGGCGTGCGCGCCGTCCGGCACGACATCCGCCTGATAGGCAAAAGGCACCTTGAGCGAGAAAATCCGCTGCGCCAGCGGATGGACGCTGAATTCAGGAACCGGCGCGGGCCAGAGTTCGCGCGTCCCGGCCAGATCGTCGCCCAAATAGGTGCGCGGTGCCACGAGGAGTACGCTGGCACCGTTGGTCTTCGCGGCGATCGCTGCGGCCACCGCTGCGCTGCCGCCGCCGACCACCACGACATCCGCGTCGCGGGCCACCGGCACGGAACGCGCGCTCTGCACCACATATTCCGCGGCCTGCGTCAGACACGCCACACCCAGACACACCGTTGCCAAGCAAACTTTCATCATTAAACACCTCCAGCAGACTACTTGACACTATAACGAAGAACGCATAACGTAGTCAATGATTAGGGGTGTGGAATTTGGGTAAATGTGAACAGAAAAGAGGTCTGTCATGACGCGCAAGCGGGTGCTGGCTTTGAGTTTGCTGCTGATCGGAACGGTTGACGCGTTCGAGCCGACCGAACTCGCGAATTGCGTCATCTGGCTGCAGGCCGGGAGTGCCGACATCCAAACCAACCCAGCGTCCGGACGCGTCTCAACGTGGCTGGACCGTTCTGGCAACAACAACCACGCCTTTCAAACGGACACGAACCGCCAGCCATTGTATGTCGCAAGCGGCCTGAACAGTCTGCCGGCGTTGCACTTCGACCAGCGTATTTTTCAAGACGGTTACGCAGCCGGACTGTTGACCGACAAAGCGTTGACCAGCGCTTTTTCAGTATTTGTCGTGACGCGCGTCGTGGACGACGGCGAACGCGGGATTGCCTGGCGCAGGATCGTGCCGTCACGCGACATGAACTGGCTGCTCGGCACCTACACGCCGGGCACATTTTACGCGCATGCCCACACCGGCGAATTGAGCGGGCCGTCGGCCCGGCTGCGGGCGCCCTATCAGATCGGACGCACGTACACGCTGTCGGCCGTCAACACGACGAGCGAACAACGCTTCTATGTAAACGGGTACGACCTCACGGGCGACGCGAGCCGCACCACGCCGCCCGGGCGGTTGACGATCGGCGGAGCCGGCTCAACCTCTGCGGACCCGAGCGACGCCTTGATCGCCGAAGTGATCGTCTATGAACGCGCGCTTCCCCTCGCAGAACGTGAACAGGTCGAGACGTACCTGAAAACACGCTATGCGGTGTCGGACGCGGGCTTCGACGGTTCGGTCTGGAGCGGCCTCGGCGCCGGCAACCTCTGGAGCGAGGCCGCCAACTGGCAGCAGCCTCTTCCCACCCGGCCGATGCTGGCCTTCAACACCGACCGGCAGACGGTCTCTGTGAATGACCTGACCGGGCTCACCGTAGACAGCATCATGGTGTGGGATCGCGACATTACGGTTTCGGGCAACCCCGTCACCCTGGAAAACAACTTCTTTTGCGTCCCGCAGTCTGTGGTCAACTGGGCGCTGGAAACCGATCTCCCCGCCGGCCTGCACACTTTCTCAGTCCGAAACAGCCGCCGCCTCACACTCTCCGGACGGCTCTCCGGTGCAGGCGGGATCTGTCTGGGATTGGGACTGGACTACGCCGGCACGCTGGACTTGGCCTGTCCGACCAATAGCTTCACCGGCCCGGTCCGGATCAAAAGCGGTATCGCCGTTGTCTCCCGGCTGGCACCCGGCGGCACGCCGAGTTCACTGGGAGCGGCGAGCGGCGAAGACGCGACCGTGCACCTCGGCAACCTCCGTTATGGCAGTGCGGGCGGCCTGCGATACACCGGCACAGAGCCGGCGGCCACCGACCGTGAATTCCGTTTCCTGCGCATCGCATCCCTCGTCAACGACAGTCCTGCGGATGCGGGCATCACGTTCAGCGGGGCCCTGCGCGCCGTTGACGAAACGCGCGCGGGCAGCGCGACGCTTGAGCTGGGCGGAACCTCGCGCGGTGTCAACATCATCCAGGCGACCCTCGGCGACGCCCCTCTCGGCGGCAATCCGCTTGCAGTCACAGTCAAAGGCGGCGTCTGGCGGTTCAGCCAACCCCACACCTTCACGGGGGGCATCACGCTTGAAGGCGGCACGGTCATCCTGACAAGCGCCACCGCCGGCGGACTCGGCCAAGGGCGTGTTTCCGTCAAGACCGGCGCCACGCTCGGCGGCACCGGTGTCGTCACCTCCACAGGCCCGATCAGCCAGTTTGAAGGAGCCATTCTCTCACCGGGAGATCCCGACGAAAACGGCGGCATCGGCTGTCTCACCTACGATGCCGTGCCGGGGCTCTCAGGCGTGCGGCTGGTTATCCAAACTACCCTGCTGACCAATGACAGCATCCGCATCAACGCGGCCGTCACGCTGCCCGCTTTTCTGACCGTGGATGTCCAAGCCGCGTCCGCCGCCGAATGTCCCGCGTCACTGCGCATCATCGAAGCTGCCGACCTGACCGGGGCGGAGGACCTTTCCGGCTGGGAGATCACCGCACCCTGCTCTTACCGCGCCGTTCGGGACGGCACATCAGTGCTGCTGGTCAAGCAACCCGCCTTTTCTGCCGATGCCTGGCAACGGAAAATGCTGATCCGTTTCCCCGGCTACACCGGGACCTCTGTGCTGACCAATTTCCCCGCCCTGATCAAACTGTCAGACGGCACGGGCAACAACCGTTTTCACTATGCTGACTGCGCGCCCGACGGCGCCGACCTGCTCTTTACTGATGTGGACGGCACGCCTCTACATCACGACATCGAACGCTGGGACACCCACGGCGAGTCCTGCGTGTGGGTAAAACTCCCGCAACTGACGCAGCACACGGAAATCACCGCGCACTGGATGAACCCCGCCTTTGCGCCGCTCCCGGCCACCTTCCGGCCGACCGACCTTCCCGGCTGCGCGCTCTGGCTTGACGCGGCCGCGAGCTTTACGACGGACGGCGATCCCATTGCCACGTGGCCGGACCTTTCAGGCAACAATCGCCACGCCACGCAAGGCACTGCCGCCGCGCAGCCGCGCTGGGTGGCCGACGCCATCAACGGCCTGCCCGCCGCGCGTTTCGAAGCAACGGGAACCAAGGACGGCATGGTCACCGGATGGAGCGCCCCGTCGAATTCCGCTTACACCGTGATCGTCGCCGGCGCGTTCCGAAATGCAGCCGGCTTCACCTGGCGGCGCATCGTCCAAGGCTCCAGCGGCTACAATTTCGGTATCGCCATGCAGCAGAACGGCACCTATTACACGTTCGTGTCCAAGCCCGGCGGCCACCAAGTGATCTCAAGCCTGGACGTGCGCCCTTCGGTCGGTGCCCCGTTTGTCGGCGCGCTGGTTGCCGACGGTACCCACGTCTATTTCGCGCTTAACGGCTTCACGTATCCGGCGGTTGCCGCCACGGGCGCGCCCAACGTGCTCGGGCTCGGGGTGAGCGGGCACAGCGGTGACGGATGGGATGGTGATGTTCTGGAAGTCGTCGCCTACAACCGTGCGCTCTCCCCCGCCGAGCGCCAACAGGTGGAGCACTATCTGGCAGAGAAATACGATGCGCTCTCCGCCCACCTCGTGCCCGCAATCGGACTACGCCAATGGCTGCGGGCCGACATGGTGAATGCCGATATACTGGACGGCGGCGTGCCGCGCGTGTCCAAAGCGGAAAATCAAACGCCCACGACCGGCATGCATGCCACGCAGAGCGTGACCAACCGCATGCCCGAAAAAGTCGTGTCGGCCATCCATGCGAAACCTGCGCTACGCTTTGATGCGCTTCCCGACCAATACGATTCCCTCCGGAGTTTTGTCACGCCGGTCGGCAATGCCTACACCGCTTTCGTTGTTTTCTCCCCGAATTCCACCGGCACGACTGAACGCGTGATCATGCAGGGATACGGCGGTGTCAGCCGCCTCGGCATCGTGAACGGCATCCTCACGCGAAACGCTAACGGCACCGTTTCGCAACTTCTTCCCTGTCCGCCCCATCAGCCGGTGCTTGCCACGCTGCGCTGCAACGAACTCTCGTCCAGTTTCTATGTGAACGGTGTGAATCTCACGCAGAATGCGGCGCCGGCCGGCAACTGGAGCGGAGGCAGTCAATATCGGCTGATCGATTTCGGCGCGGGCTACTATGATGGCACACTCAAGCTTCCGATGGACGGCGACCTCGCCGAAGTTCTGCTCTACGACCGAATTCTTTCCGACCGCGAACGCCAACGCGTGGAAGCCTACCTCGCGAAGCGATACGCGATCCCTGCCAACTGCGTCCATGCTCAGGTGTGGTCGGACGGCTATGCGGGCGTCTGGCATCTGACCGATACCGCGCGTCTGCTGCTTGCCGACGCTTCGCCGGCGCAGAACGGCGCGGTGCTGCTGGGCCATGGCGAAGCTCGGTCCGTTCCGGCATGGGCCGCACACGGCTTGGCTTGGGACACGACGTCGCAATTCGGCAGAAGCCGTACTGCGACCGACACGCCGTCAACGCTTTCCTTCTGGGTCCTGCAAACCGAGGTGCCGGCAGCCTTTGCCACGGTGATCGCAGGAACATCCGGAGCACCGTATGTCGCGCTCAACAACGCCGCAGGCCAACTTCGCGTCGCGACCACGGATGCCGCCCCGCTGCTTGCCAGCGGCAGCAGCGCATGGACGCAGTACGCGGTTGTCGTAAATCCCGCCAGCCAGGTCGTGCAGGCCTACGGCAACGGCGAGCCGCTCGCCACGGTGCCGGGCGCGCTGGGGCTCGGGCTGCCGACCGGGCAGGCCTTGACGTTCGGACACGATGCGAACACGTCCGACTCTTCAAAAACCTTATCGGGCGCGCTGGATGAGCTCCGGATCTCAACGACCGCGCGAAGTGCAGACTGGATACGCGCCTCGTATCGGACGCAGGCAGAGCATGACTCGTTCACCAGCTACAACCGTTTCGGCACTCTCATCCTGATGCGGTGACAGCGCCTGCTTATCAGCACTATGCATGCTGTTCCATGTCTCGGTATCGTGATGGCCGCGCTGCACGCCGCAAGCCTTTGCGCACGCGCACGGGTCCAAGTGCAGCACGATCACGAGCCGTTGCCAGCCGGGTTCACGTTCGAAAATGTCCCGCTGCCCGCCGACAACGACGCGGCCGCGTCGGCGCGCTTCACGCTCGCGGGCGGCCAGCCTGACCGGAACGGCGCGCCCTTGTCGGCACTGCACGATGGTGCCGTTCCGCTGAGCGAGGACGACCCCTCGCACAACTTTTTTTTCAAGCCGGCAGCGACGGCGGGCGTCTCGTCATCGATATGACCCGCGACCTGGCCATTGCATATATCGCCTTAGTGCCTTTCTGGGAATGGACTGGAATGCTCAACATCGCCTTTAAACCCGCGCCTTGTCCGAAATGCGGGGGCGCGACACCTTGAATGCCATTAAAAGCGGAATCGTTTTCAACGTGACGCAGGAGGCCGACGGCGGATACACCGCCGAGGCGCTGGGCAAAGACATCTTCACCCAGGCGGACACATGGGAGGGCCTTCGCGCCAACGTCCGCGAGGCCGTGGAAGCGTATGGATTCGACCAGCCCGACAAACCCTCCGTCCGCCTCCGCCTGACACGCGACGAGGTCTTGGTGTGAAGCTCCCCCGCGACCTTTCCGGTACGCGCCTCGACCGCCACCTGTGACGGGCATGAGGATACACGCTCGTCCAGGAGTCTGTCAGGCGAAATTTAGCCTTGCCGCTTCGGCTGCGGATATTCTATAGTGATATGTATGAAGACAACCATAGATATACCTGATACTCTGATGGAACGGTGCAAGACGGTGATCGGACGCGACCGTGTGACCTTCCGCAGCCTGGTGGAGGAGGGGCTTGACCGGGTGCTTTCCGAACGCACGGAACGGAAACCGTTCAAACTGAAGGCCGTTCCTTTCAGGGGGGGCGGGTTTCAGCCCGGCTTCAATGATTCGGACTGGCCGCTCATTCGCGATGCAGCCTACGAGGGGCGCGGCTCATGATCGCGGTCGACACGAACATTCTGATCGCGTTCCACCGCACGGAATACGCGCACCATTCCGCCGCCGTCGAGGCGGTCACCTCGTTGGCCGAGGGTGCGGACCGATGGGCGATTCCCTGGCCCTGCGTCCACGAATTCATGGCCGTGGTGACCAACAGCCGGATTTTCGTCCGTCCGACCGAGCCGGAAATGGCTGCGACCGTCGTAGAGGCGTTGATGGCGTCACCGACATTGAGCGTGATCGGCGAAGGGCCGGGTTATTGGAAATCGCTGCGGAACCTGATGCTTTCCGGGAAAATCACCGGCGCGCGCGTCCACGACGCCCGGATCGCCGCGATCTGCCTGCAGCACCGGGTCAAATGTCTTTGGACGGCAGACCGCGATTTCAGCCGGTTCCCCGCGCTGAAATGCCGCAATCCGCTCGCCGGCGAGGAATAGACAGACCGGAAACAAGGGGCGACGGGATACCGCCGCCTCACCGCTGATGGAAGGAGAGCATGGTCACTCTCCTTGGTTACTGACGGGGCGGCGCAGGCCCATTTTCTCAAGCGGCAGCGGCGCAAACCCCGGAATGCGCGCAAAGACCGGCGAATCAGCCTTCAGACGAAAGTCTCGCTGCTGCATGTTGACGAAACCGGGATCCTCGGCTGTCACGAATTGAGTCGCGTTGGTCACCCAGCGGTTGCTCTTGACCTCGCCGCACCCCACAAACAGATTGCGCACGGCGATGTTGTCGCGCGCGGCACCGGGCTTAGGATTCATGAACCCGATCAGCTCCGGATAAGCCACGGTATAGGGCGGCCGCGTGATGTCCACCTCTTTGAGCAGCCGCTCCTGCCACAGCGGCGCATCGATGAACGCTTTCCAGCGCGCATCGTTCCACGGGGCGGAGCCCAGCGCGCGCTTGCATTCGATGAAGACGCAGTTGTCCACCGTGTTGCCATGTCCGCCGTGCGAAAAGACCGTGCCGAAAGAGCCTTTGCCGGGCTCGCCGCAGCGGAAGAACAGATTGGCGTAGACCGTGTCGCCGCCGTCGCCGTCATCGAAGTAAACCGCGGCATTGCCATGACCGCGCGGGCTCCCGATCTCGCTCCACAGGTTGTAGCGCAACACGTTGCCGCGGCATGAGGGATTGCGCCCCTTGTAGAAAGCGGCCGCGTCATCGGAGGCCACGCAGACGTTGCTCACCACATTGTATTCGAACAGGTGGTCATTGCCGTGTACACTGACCGCCTGATGAGGCGCGTCGTGAATCAGGTTGTGGCGCGCGACATTGCCAACCCCGGATAAATGGATGGCGCTGGCATAGGTAAGCTGATGCACGGAGAAGCGCCGGATGTGCGTGTCTTCCAGCACATGACCCGCCGGCGTCAGCGTCTTGCGGTCACCGCCGCCCAGAAAGACGCCGCCCGTGCCGGTGTCGTACATGTCGCAGCCCGCGATCCGGTTGGACGCCCCGCCGATCATACTGATCGCCCTGCGCCGCAGGTTGCGGAACACGCACCCGTCCACGGTCACGCGCCGGCACTCGGAGATCGCCACCCCGTCCCCCTGCGCCTCTTCAAAGATCAGCCCGCGCAGGGTAATGTCGTCCGCATGCTCCATAACAATCAGCGGTTCGTCGCGCACCGCCAGCGCGACACGCGCCTGCGCAAGATCCTGCTCGGGCCAGAGGTAAAGCCGGTTCGCCGCGACATCAATGAAGTATTCGCCGGGACGGTCCAGCTCTTCGAGCAGGTTGACCGCGCGCCAGCGGCGCGGCGACGGATTGCCCTGGCGCACACCGTACTGGTGCGCCACTTTGAGCGTGATCCGGCGCTGCGCGGGATCGATAGCCGCCACGCGTACCGCATCGTCGTACCAGTCGAAGCACCAGAACCCGTGCAGCCACACGCCCTGCTCCACCCGCCAGCGCGCGGGGCGGTCGCCTTCATACTCAAACACGCCGCCGCGGTTCTCTTGCGGACGCGCTTTCTTCGGATCGGCCGAATCCGAGACCGACCCGTCGTTGCGCATCGTTCCTTTGTCGATGATTTTGGCGATCGTCGCCCAGCCCTCGTTCGGCCAGCAGGCCAGCGTCATGCGGCGGCCGTTGACAAACAGCTCCGGGATGCCGAACGGCAGCCGGAAATTGTCGCGCGGCGGCGGGGTCTTCGGGAACCCCAGCGCGTTCAGATCAGCGCAGCGCACCTGCCCGCGCGCCGCAGGATCGAGGCGTTCGTCATCCGCCCCGCCCGCAAGCCGCTGAAACGCACTGCCGGGGATCGGGCGCGCGGCAGTCAGAAAGACCGACGCGCCCGGCGCGGCCGCATAGACGACCGGCGCACCCTCCGCGCCGGAGTCTTCCGCGCGCATTTTAAGGCTGCCGGGCAGCACATAGCGTCCGGCATGCAGCACCACCTCGGCGCCGCCCGGCAGCGCTCCGGTTTTTTTTGCCGCGCGCACCGCATCGCGCGCCCGCTCAAGCGTCGCGAACGGC
>JAQUEX010000131.1 GCA_028684935.1 Kiritimatiellia bacterium
GGATCGAACATCTTGCGACCCCATCGCGAGAGGAGCCGCGCGGGACGGCTCAAAATGGACGATCCCGATCCCGATAGCGATTTGGATGAGAGCAAGCTCCGGCCAGTCGCGGGACCGTACACGGTCATGGGAAGGGTTGAGGCCGTCGTGTACGTGTACGGGTACGGGGACGAGGGGCCACAAAAACCATGCCGCAGTGCCGACTGCATGGCACTCACTGGGTGCATGTCACACCCGCAGTTCTGACGTTATGAGTCAAATTTAAGAGGCGTCGGCCCTGGCACACACGATACGCGACCTTGCAATCCGGCGACGGGGTGATACACTGAACCGGCATGAGCGCGTTGTGTGTTCCCTTGGTTTTCAAGCCGGTCTACAAAGGCTATCTGTGGGGCGGGAACCGTCTGGCCGCAGTGTACGGCAGGACGGATGTGCCGGAGGTTTGTGCGGAGTCGTGGGAGATTGCGGCGCGGCCGGACGGCGAGAGCGTGGTGGCTGCCGGACCGTTCGCGGGGCGCGGACTCACAGAGCTGGCGGCCGCGTACGGTGCGGCGTTGACCGGCACGCGCGCGCATGAGCCGCGCCGGTTCCCGTTGCTCTTCAAGGTGATTGACGCGCGTGACCGGCTGAGCGTGCAGGTGCATCCGCATGCCGAGAACGCCGGACGCACCGGCGGCGAACCCAAGACCGAGATGTGGGTGGTGCTGGACCGCGCGCCTGGCGCCTCGCTCTATGCAGGACTGGCGGAGGGCGCGACGCCGGACTCACTGCACCGGGCGCTGGCCGAGGGTACGGCCGCAGCGCAGCTTGTCGAAATGCCGGTCGAGCCCGGCCAGGCGCTCTTCATCCCGGGCGGACTGGTGCATGCGATCGGTGCGGGCTGCCTGATCTATGAGGTGCAGCAGAACTCCAACACGACCTATCGGCTGTTTGACTGGAACCGCGTCGGCGCGGACGGCCAGCCTCGCGCGCTGCATGTCGAGGAGAGCTTCAAGACGATCGACTGGTCGCTGCCCGCGCCGCAGATGATCGCCTCTCCGGACGATGCGGGCGAGGCGGGCGCAGGCTGGTCCGATGTGGTCGCCTGCGACTATTTCAGCGTGCGCCGGCTGGCGCTCACGAACCCGCTCGACGTGGCCGTGGACGACAGCTCGTTCCACGCGCTGTTTGTCACGGCCGGCGCGGTCACCGTGTCGGCGGGCGGCGAGCGCGTCCTGCTGCGTGCCGGACAAAGCGCTCTCGTGCCGGCGGATGCCGGCGCGTATCGTCTGGAGCCTGACGCCGCCGCGCGCCTGTTGGTCACCACGTTGTAAACGCACCCCCTTTTTTGTCTGAGACTGCTTGCTATGGCTTACAAAATCGCCACCGTTTCCGATATCCCGATCTACATCGACTGGTCGCTGATCCTGATGCTGTTCTTCATGGTCAGTGACTTCGGCAATCCGCTGCTCGGCATCGCGGTAGGCGTCGGCGTGGCGGTGTCTATCGCCCTGCACGAGCTGGGCCACAGCCTGGTGGCGCAGGCGTTTGGCTGCCGCGTGCGCGACATCACGCTGATGCTGCTCGGCGGCTGCGCGACCATCGTGAACATGCCGCGCAAGGCGTGGCAGGAGTTTCTGATGGCGGCGGCCGGCCCGCTGGTGAGCGCGGGGCTCGGCGCGCTCTGCCTGGCGTCCGCGCTGCTGCTGCGCATCGATCCGCTGTCGGTGTCGACGTCATCGGGGTATCGTCCGGGCCTCTTGTTCTATGTGGGGGCGATCAACATTGGGCTTTGCGTTTTCAATCTCCTGCCGGCGTTTCCGATGGACGGCGGCCGTATCTTGCGTGCTTTTCTTCAGCAGTTCTTTATGACGCGCGTGCGGGCCACGTGGGTGGCCTCGCGGATCGGACGCTTCCTCGCCATTCTGATGGCGCTTTCGGTGGCGGTCTCCTTTTTGACGCATCAATTCCAAAGCTACATGCTGATCCGTCTGCTGATTGCCTACTACATCTACACCTCGGCCGAGCGCGAATACCGCATGGTGCTGATGGAGGACGGCGCGGCACGGCGGCGCTCGCCGTTCGCGGGCTTCCCCTTTTTCGGCGGCGGCGCGGCGAGCACGCCGCCGCCGGACGACGGCAAGGCGGTCGTGAGCCCGCCGCCCTACGCGCGCGGCGGATCGACCCGCGTGGACGTGCGCAAAGAGTAGCCCGGCACCGCTCTAAAAGTCGGCGGAGGATTCGAGGTCTTGAGGTGTGGTGGCTGTGTCGCCTGCTTCATCCAGCGAGCCCGCGTACAGCACGCGCCGCACCTTCAGGGTGGAGGTCCGCTCCAGCGGAGTTGGCTGCACAACGATCTTGCGCGGCATTTTGTATTCCGCCACGTGCGAGCGGCAGCAGGCAAGCACGGCTTCGCGCACGCGGGCTTCACTGTCGGACTCAGAAAGCGGCACGTTTTTATTCTGTGCGGTGACGGCATCGGGGTCGGGAACGACAATGGCGCCGACCCGCTCCCCGCTCTCGCCGCCGATGCGGTAGCCGAGCACCACGACATCCCGCACGAGCGGGCACCGCTCGATGACCTGCTCAATCTCTTCAGGATAGATGTTCTTGCCTTCGCGGTTCACGATCAGCGCTTTTTTGCGGCCGCAGATCGTGACGTTTTTCTGGCTGTCGAGACGGACCAAGTCGCCGGTATGGAAAAACCCGTCGCTGTCGAACACCTCGTCCGTCGCTGCGGGATTCTTGTAGTACCCTTTCATCACGTTCGGGCCTTTGACGCACAATTCGCCTGCGCCGGCGGCATCCGTATCCACCAATTTATACTGCATGTTGTCCAGCACGGGGCCGACCGTTCCCGGCACGTACGCGTCCAGACGAGGGTAGGCCACGCCCGGCGCGCATTCTGTGAGGCCATAGCCTTCCAGCACCGGGATGCCCACCTCTTGAAAACCTTTCAGCACCGCGAGCGATGTCGGTGCGCCCCCGATGCCCAGCAGTCGCAGTCGGCCGCCAAACGACTCGATCACTTTCTTGCTGACCACGCGCTTGAGGCCGATGCCCAGCAGCCCGCGCGCGAGCAGGCTTTTCTTGAGTTTTTCCGCAATGCGCGCGTACAGCTTCTCCGCCATCAAAGGCACGGCCAGCAGGACGGTCGGCTGCAGCACCGCCATGTCCTCGGCGATCGTCCGCACGGAACGCACAAAACTGCAGCAGCCCTGGACACCGAGCGGCAGCATGAAATTGGCTGTGAACGAAAATGCGTGAAACAGTGGCAGCACATTCAGAAAATTATCCGTCGGATAGAACCCGACCCGTTCGACCGTGGCGGCGACATTCGACGTGAAATTGGCGTGCGTCAGCATGGCGCCCTTGGGCTTGCCCGTGGTGCCGGAGGTGTAAATGATCGAGGCGATGTCGTCGGGCTGCGGCACGTGAACGGCCAGCCACGCCTCCGCCGCGCGCAGGGACGCCGCCTCCGCCTGCGCCGTGCAGGCGTCATAGACGCATTGCGTCCGGCCGTCTGCGCCGTCGGCCGCCTCCGCGTCGGCGGCACCCACCCAGACAAACGCGCGCATGTCAGAGAGGTTGGCGGCCGCGCGCAACACCGTCTCCCGCAGTTTCGCGCCCGCAAAAATCGCAACGGATTCGGAGTCGGCCAAGATGTGCGTGATCTCCTGTTCGCGCAGCTTGGGGTCCAGCGGCACCACCGCCACGCCCGCGCAGGCCAGCGCCAGATAGATCTCCTGCCATTCCGGACTGTTCTCCAGCATCAGCGCCACCTGCTGACACCCCGGCTCGATGCCGAGTTGCTGGATGAGCGACGCCGCGCGCACGATCCGCTCCCTCAGCGCGCGGTAAGAGCGCGTCGTCCATTGGCCGTCTTGAAAGAAACGCTGCGCCGGCGCGTCAGGCGCTTGCGCGGCGGCAGTGTCAAAGAATGTCCGGATCGTCATGCCCAATTCTCCCGCAAGCAAAACGTTTTCGGGTGAAACGGTGTTGCGGGCGAAAACGCCCGCAACTTGCCTGTCCCGAACCACCCACCGATGAGGCAGTATAGCGCGGGGCGGGGCCTTCTGGCAACCTGTGTCGAGGGCCGTTTCGTGTTGGAGTGGTTTGGGCGGGGTGCTATACTGGCTCCATCTTACAGAAGGGGACCACGTATGAGCATGATGATGCTGGCCATCGTGATCGGCATGCCTGTGTTGTTCGCGGGATGGGCGATCAGTGTGTACAACGGCTTGGTACAGGCGCGGAACCGGTTTAAAAACGCGTTTGCCCAGATCGACGTGCAGTTGAAGCGGCGCTACGACCTGATTCCCAATCTGGTGGAAACCGCCAAAGGCTACATGAAGCATGAGCGCGAGACGCTCGAGGCGGTGATCGCGGCGCGCAATCAGGCGGCGGCCGCCGCCAAGGCCGCCGCCGCCGCGCCGGCCGACGGCTCGGCCATGCGCGCGCTGGCCGGCGCCGAAGGTGCGCTGCGCGGCGTGCTCGACCGCTTGATGGTGGTGGTGGAGCAATACCCCGATCTCAAGGCCAACCAGAACATGATGCAGCTTCAGGAGGAGATCGCCTCCACCGAGAACCGCATCGCCTTCGCCCGCCAGGCCTACAACGACGAGGTCATGGCGTACAACATCCGCCGCGAGGTGTTTCCCGCCTCGCTGATCGCCGCGCTGTTCAACTTCGCGGCGGCGCAGCCGCTGGAGTTGGAGTCGGCCGCCGAACGGCAGGCGCCGCAGGTGCGCTTCTGATTGAACGGCCATGACCTTTTTCGCCCGACAGGAAGCCGCCCGCCGCCGGACGCGCGTGCTGCTCGTGTATTACGCGGCGGCTGTGGTGCTGATCGTGTGCGCCTTCTATCTCGCCTCGCGCGCGATCGTGGCGCTCGTGACGGAGTCCGCGCGTGACGAGTCGCGGGAGATGTCCGGCCGTGGGCGCGCCAGCATTCAGGTGTTTGCGTGGGACCCGCTCTGGCTGCTGGTGACCGCCGGGGTGAGCGCGGCGGTCATCGGGGGCGGCACCCTCTACCGGCGGGCGTCGCTGGCGGAGGGCGGGGCGGCGGTGGCGCGGTCGGCCGGCGGCCGCGAGATCGTGTCCGGTCGTGCCGATGGGTTTCTGGAACGGCGTCTGCTCAATATCGTGGAAGAGGTGGCGCTGGCCTCCGGCGTGCCGGTGCCGCGTGTCTTTGTGCTGGAGCAGGAGCCGGGCATCAACGCGTTTGCGGCCGGTTTCTCGCTGCACGATGCGGCGGTTGCCGTGACACGCGGCGCGCTGGAGCGGCTGTCGCGCGAAGAGTTGCACGGCGTGGTCGCGCATGAATTCAGCCACATCAAAAATGGCGACATGCGGCTCAACAGTTGGCTGCTGGGCGTCCTCTTCGGGATTCTGGTGACCTCGATCCTGGGACGGCAGTTGATGATGGCGCTGCGCTTCGTGCGCGTGTCGGGCAACAAGAAAAACAGCGGCGGCGGCATCCTGCTCATCGCGTTCCTCTCCGGCTTGGCGCTCTGGGTGATCGGCAGCGCCGGGGTCTTCTTTGCGCGGCTGATTCAGTCTTCAGTATCGCGCCAGCGCGAGTTTTTGGCGGATGCCTCGGCCGTGCAGTTCACGCGCAACCCGTCGGGGCTGGCCGGTGCGCTCAAGCGGATCGGCGCATCGAGTTTCGGCAGCGCGATGCGGTGCGCCAACCGCAGCGAACTCGCGCACCTGCTTTTTTCGCCCGGCGCGTCGCTGAGCAGCCTCTTCGACTCGCATCCGCCGCTGCTGTCGCGCATCCGCCAGTTGGACCCCGGTTTTACGGGCGATTTCACGCCGTGGCGCGCGCCGCCGCAGAATGGTGCGACCGCGCCCGCCGTGCCGGCCGCGATGAACGTGGCCGCAGGCTTGGCCGCGTCGCGTGTGCAGGCCGGTGCCGATGCGGAAATCCCGGCGGCGGCCCGCGCGCTGCCCGCGCTCGAGCCGGGCCTGCGCGAAACGCTGGCCCGCCCCGAAGACGCCGCCGCCGCGCTCTACGGGCTGCTGCTGAGCGGGGACGCGGACATTCGCCAGCGGCAGCGCAGCCGGATCGCAGTCGCGGAGGCGACCGCTCTGGCCGCAGCCGCCGAACGCTGGCACGACGCGCTGCAGGGCATGGACCGCATCGCCTGGCGCCAAGTGCTGGATCTGGCGGTTGAGAGCGTCCGGCAGCGCGCGCCGGCCGGTCGCGCCGCCTGCCTGGCGCTGGCTCGCGATCTGGCGGACGCGGACCGCGAGCGTTCGCTGTTTGAAGCCTTGCTGCTCGGTCGCATGCAGCGCGCGCTGCGGCCGGCGGGTGCGGTGCGCGGTTTCTATGGCAAACCGCTGCCGCCCGCGCGGGTGCAGGCCGAGGCCGCAACCGTGCTGGGCGTGATGGCCTATCTGGGCCAGCCGCACGATGACGCCGCCGCCGGGACGGCCTGGCGCGAAGGCGCCGCGCGTGCGGCCTCCTTCGGGGTCGGCCGGCTGCCGATGCCGGCGCGCCGCGCCTGCACGTTGGCCGAGTGGGACGCCGCCGTACAGCGGCTGGACGGCCTCGCGCCGCTCTTTAAAGGCGAGCTGCTGACCGCCTGCTCGTTTGTGATGCGCGCGGATGGCGCGCTGACTGAAGATGAAACCGAACTGTTGCGTGCGCTGGCCGACCTGCTGGATATGCCGTTACCGGACGGCAGCCGCTTTCAGGCCGCGTGAGGAGAGGCAAATGAAACGAGTGCTGATGAGTCTGACGCTCCTGACCGCCGGGAGCTTGATTGCCGCAGTGCCTGAGGGCGGCGTGCCCGCGATTCAAGAGAACGCCATCGCGTCGCTGCGCGCGGAGAGCCGGACCGATCACGGGACCCTGACGCGCGTGAAGGTCGCAGGCCAGCCTTTTGCCGAGGCGCTCCGCTGCGACATCCGCGCGCAGCCTGATCATCCTTGGGCGGTTCAGTTTCAGTTCCGCACGACGCGTCGCATTGAAAAGGGCGAGGCGCTCTGGATGCGTTTCTTTGCGCGCACGCTGGAGGCGCGCACCGAAAGCGGCGAAGGGCAGATCCATGCGATCTTTGAGAAGGCGGGACCGCCGCATGACAAATCGCTGAGCTGCGGCGTCACGCTGGGCCGCGCGTGGCAGGAAATCTTCCTGCCGTTCAAGGCGCTCGACACCTATGAGGCCGGCCGGGCCAGCGCGGGCTTCCATCTGGGCGTCATGGCGCAGCGCGTCGAAATCGCGGATGTCGCGCTCTACGCCTTCGGGACCGGCTATGACCTCGCGCGCCTGCCGCGCACGCGCATCGCCTATGCGGGGCAGGCGTTGGACGCGCCTTGGCGCGCTGCGGCCGCGGCGCGCATCGAGCGGCACCGCAAGGGGGATCTCACGGTGCGCGTGACCGACGGCGCGGGCCAGCCGGTGCCCGGCGCCAAGGTGGCGGTGGCTATGCGGCGTCATGCGTTCGGCTGGGGCTCGGCCGTGACCGTGAAGGGCATTCTACGGCAGGATGCCGACGGCGAGGCGTACCGCGCGGTCATCGAGAAGCACTTTTCGCGCGTCGTGTTTGAAAACGATCTCAAGTGGGGCAGTTGGGACAACCCGGCCCATCACGCGCGTATCCTTCAGGCGCTCGACTGGTTGCGCGAACGGCGGATCGACGTGCGCGGCCATTGTCTGGTGTGGCCCTCTTGGAAGAACACGCCCCGTGACTTGCAGGCGCTCAAGGGTGATCCTGACAAACTGCGCGCGCGCATCAACGCGCACATCGCGCACGAGGTGTCGACCCTGAAAGGCCGGCTGATCGACTGGGATGTCATCAACGAGCCGTACACCAACCACGATCTGATGAAGGTGCTCGGCGACGAGGAGATGATCGCCTGGTTCAAGCTGGCCCGGCACCACGACCCGCAGGTCAACCTCTACCTCAACGATTATGCCATCCTGTCCGGCGGCGGCATGGACCGGGCGCATCAGGACCATTTCGAGCGGACCTTGCGCTTTCTCAAGCAGGGCGGCGCGCCGATCAACGGGCTCGGCATGCAGGCGCACTTCGGCGGCACGCCCACGCCGCCCGATCGCATGCTCGCGATCCTCGACCGCTTCGCCGCGCTCGGCCTCGCGATTTCAATCACCGAGCACGACATCGACACCCAGGACGAACAGCTTCAGGCCGACTTCACGCGCGATTTCCTGACGGTCGCGTTCAGCCACCCCGCCGTGGTCGCGTTGCTGACATGGGGGTTTTGGGAAAACTCGCACTGGCGCCCCAATGGCGCCTACTACCGCAGCGATTGGTCGGTTAAGCCGGCCGGTCAGGTGTGGCTGGATCTCGTGACCCGGGCGTGGTGGACAGACGAAACGGTCACGGCGGGCGCGGACGGCACGGCGCGCACGCGCGGCTTTCTCGGCGATTATGTCATCACGGTCACGCAGGGTGACAAGACCGAGTCGCTGCCCGTCTCGCTGACGCTCGCCGGCGCCCGCCTCGATATCGTGTTGTGACGCGCCGTGATCCGTGCTTCCCGTGCGACCCCTGTCGCTGTATGCTTGTGTGATGTTAACCGAGAGGGGGAGACACATGATGACGCGCGTGCGTGTTTGGGGGAGTCTGCTGCTGGCGGCGGCAGCAGCCATGGCCGATGAGACACCGTTCATGAAGGGACGGCGGTTTGCCGCTGCGGATTACACGAGCGGGAAGGTCTGCGTGGTGGAGGCCGACGGCTCGATAAGTTGGACGCAGAAAGCGCCGAACTGCAACGATCTGTGGATCTTGCCGGGCGGCTCGGTTCTCTTTACGACCGGCCATGGTGTCAAAGAAGTCGGCAAAGACGGCGCGGTGAAATTCGCATACCAGAGCC
>JAQUEX010000132.1 GCA_028684935.1 Kiritimatiellia bacterium
CCCTGACCGGCACGGCAACCGGACGCCCCTTCTATATGGGCGGAGACAAGTTTGCCGAATGGTGGCTGGGGCGGCTCGATGAGGTGGCGATCTGGAGCGACGCCCTGCCGGCCAGTTCGATCGCCGGCCTGGCCGAGGGCACGCTGACGCCGCTCACCGCGCCGCGCTATCCGGTCGGCGTGTTCGATCTGGCGGACGCCGTCGGCGGCGGCAACGGCACCCTGCCCGGAACGGGTGGGCCCGGTAACCTGACCACCGTGATGGATGTCTACACGACCTACCCGAACAATCCGTTTGTTGACGGCGTCTTCGCGCCGAATACGAATAACGTCCCGTGTGTCATCGACGGCGCGGGCCACACGTATGACTTCAATGCCCAGAACAACGCCGGAAGCCCGCAAACATGGTGCAACGGGCTGAATATGGATACCGATCCCTCGGTGGCGGGCGGATTGCTGCCGGATTTCAACGGCGACCCCGACAACCACTCGCTGCTCTCCGGGCACGCCAGCAAAGGGATTACCTTTGATCTGGAGGCGGTTCGCGCGAAAACCGGCTTGCACATCGAGAAGTTCACCGCCACCATCGGCGACTCGCGTCCGAAGATTAACGGCAGCATCAGCTACTTCGTGTTCGTGGACGGCGTGCTGGTCACCAACCGGTTCAACATCCGCGACAGCGAAGATGTCGTGACCGTCACAGAGGCGGCAACCGGGCGGTATCTGTCAATCGCCATCACCGACGCCAACGATGACACCATCTGCGACCACGGCTATCTCGGCGATCCGTTTCTGCATTTGACGCTCACGCCGCCGCCGCCCCCGCCGCCGCCCCCGCCGACCGGCACGATGATCCTGCTGCTCTGACAGAAAAAAAGAGGGCGCGCCCCGCAACGGGACGCGCCCTCTTTTTTTGACCGACGGGTTACGCGGTCTTGAGGATCGACGCCAGATCCTCGTCCGCCGTCTTGATCGGGGTGAGCCCGAACTTCTCGACCAGCACGTTGAGCACGGTGGGCGAGACGAAGGCCGGCAGCGTCGGCCCGATGCGAATGTTCTTGATGCCGAGCGCCAGCAGGGTCAGCAGGATGCAGACCGCCTTCTGCTCGTACCAGGAGAGGATCAGCGAGAGCGGCAGGTCGTTCACGCCGCAGCCGAAGACCTGAGACAGCGCCACCGCGACCTTGATCGCGGAGTAGGCGTCGTTGCACTGACCCATGTCCAGCAGGCGCGGGATGCCGCCGATGTCGCCCAACTGGCTCTGCAGGTGGTTGAAGCGGAACTTGCCGCAAGCCAACGTCAGGATCAGCGTGTCTTTCGGCGCTTTCTCGACGAACTCGGTGTAGTAGTCGCGCCCGAGCTTGGCACCATCGCAGCCGCCCACCAGGAAGATGTGCTTGACCGCGCCGGACTTGACCGCCTCGACCACTTTGTCGGCCACGGAGAGCACCGCGTTGTGCGCGAAGCCGGTCATCAGCGGCGCGCCCTGGGTCTCATCCTGCCAGCCGCCGAGGCGGATGGCGTGATCGATCAGGGCCGAGAAATCCTTGTGGCCGTTGGCATCCGCCGCAATGTGCGTGACACCGGGCCAGCCGACCTCGGCTGTGGTGTAGAGGTTGCCGGCGTAGGAGGGCTTGGGCGGCATCAGGCAGTTGGTGGTGTAGAGCACGACGCCGGGCAGGTTGTCGAACTCCTTCTGCTGGTTCTGCCAGGCGGTGCCGAAGTTGCCCTTGAGCTGCGGGAACTTCTTGAGCTCCGGGTAGGCGTGCGCCGGCAGCATCTCGCCGTGCGTGTAGACGTTGACGCCCTTGCCCGCGCTCTGTTCCAGCAGCATCTTGAGGTCGCGCAGGTCGTGGCCGGTGATCACCACGAAGGGGCCCTTGTGATGGCCGGTCTCGACCTGGGTCGGCACCGGATTGCCGTACGCGCCGGTGTTGGCCGCATCCAGCAGTTCCATGCAGGCGAGGTTGACCTTGCCGAACTCGAGGATCAGACCGAGCCACTCCTCGACGGAGTGGTCGTCGCCCAGCGCCTTCATGCCCTTCTGGAACCAGGCGGAAACGGCCGGGTCCGTCTTGCCGAGCACGCGGGCGTGGGCGGCGTAGGCGGCCATGCCGCGCAGGCCGAAGAGCAGCGTGGAGCGCAGCGACACGATATCCGTGTCGCCGTGGAAGAGGTTCTCCGGGGCGAAGGCCGGCGCCCCGCCCGCTGTGGCAGTCGCCGCGAGGATGCGGTCGCGCATCGCCGTCAGGTCGGCCGGGTCGAAATTCACGTTGGTGACGGTCATGAAGAGCGCGTCCATGAAAAGCGCCTCGCACGACGGGCAGGCGGGCTTGCCGTCCAGGGCGCGCGCCAGGGTCACGAGCCCGGCCGTGATCTCATCCTGCAGGTTAGACGCTTCGGGGTTCTTGCCGCAGACGCCCATGCGGGTGCAGCCCTTGCCGCCCGCGGTTTGCTCGCATTGGAAACAGAACATGTCGCTCATGAGGTTCTCCTTGTTGGTGTGTGTGTGATGCCGCGTCCACAGGGTGGCTACGGTTTGTGAAATCAGCAGTCGTCGTGGTGGGTTTTTAACGCAGAGACGCTGAGGCGGGGAGACGCAGAAGGATGAAGGAAGAGGTCAGAGGCGGCCGTTGGCAGTCGGCAGTACCGGTAGAACGGGGGTAGGCAATTTGGTGCGGTTGCAAGAGCCGCGCAACGCGCGGGTCGAGGCACCGCTTTTTGGGCCTGCGTGGCATGGCTACTGGAAAAGCGGCGTCGCGCGGAATACCGCTTGCCGCCGCACTCCAAAACCCTCTGAGTCTCTCCGACTCCGCGTCTCTGCGTTAAACCTCGTCCTTTCTCCTTCATCCCTCACTCCTCCAGAATTGTGCCGTCGGTGGCGATCGTCACGATGCGCCACGGGATCATCTTGCCGCTGTTGATCAACGCCTGTTTGGCGGCGTTGGCGATGCCCGCGCAGCAGGGCACCTCCATGCGCAGCACGGTCACGCTGCGGATCTCGTTGGCCTGCAGGATCGCGGTCAACTTCTCGGTGTAGTCGCCCTCGTCGAGTTTGGGGCAGCCGATCATCGTCACCTTGTTGGTCATGAAACGCCGGTGGATGTCCGGGAAGGCGAAGGCGGTGCAGTCCGCGGCGATCAGCAGCGCGGCGTTGTGCAGATACGGGGCGTTGACCGGCATCAGCTTGATCTGGACCGGCCAGTTGACCAGGGCCGACACCGGGGCGCCGCCCTGCGGGGCGTCGGGCGCGGCGGCCGACGGCTGCGGCGGTCGCGCAATGGCCTTGGCCATGCGGCCCGGGCAGCCGCCCGCGAAGGGCGGTTGAGCCGGTGCCGGCGTGGCAGGCGCGGCGGCCTGTTTCGCGGCGGCCATGCGGGCGGCCACAGCAGCCTCGTCGTACGCCGCGGCCTCGCGCTCGACGATCTTGATCGCGCCGGTGGGGCACTCGGGCAGACAGTCGCCCAGACCGTCGCAGTAGCTATCCGAAATCAGGACCGCTTTGCCGTTCACCATTTTCAGCGCACCCTCGTGGCAGGCGCTGACGCACAGCCCGCAGCCGTTACACAGTTCCTGATCTATCGTAACAATTTTCCGCTTCATTCTTCTTTTTCCTTTCTCCGGGACCACCGGGACTGCCGCGCGGTCGATCACTCCTTCTTCCTTGCTCCTTTTTCCTACTCTTTTCTGCGGTTGCGCTTCAGCGAGCGCACGATGCTCTCCAGCGTGACGGTCTTCAGCAGATCGACCAGCCGCTCGTTCTCCTTCGCCATCAATTTGCCCAGGGCGCAGTCGTCTCCCTTGCAGATCTCGTGCTTCAGCAGGCAGCCGGTGTAATCGGGGGTGCCGCCCGCCGCCACATAGATCTCCAGCAACGTGATCTCGCCGGCCGGCCTCGCCAGCCGAGCGCCGCCCGCCGGGCCGCGCTCGGTCATCAAGAGTCCGGCCCGCACCAGTTGCTGCACCACCTTCGCAAAGTGGTGCGCGGAAAAACCGAGCCGATCTGAGATCTCCCGCGCCGACTGGTAGCGGTCGGGCTGTTCCGCCAGACTCGCACAGGTGTGCAGCGCGATCGACATCGCCTCCGAGATGTTCAACAAGCCGAGCATGTTGAAAAAGCCTTCCGTTGGTTAATTCGGCATAAGAGTACTAAATTGCCGAAAAACTGTCAACCGGGCCGGAAAATTATTTTTCCGCGTTAAACGCTGGCCAACCGGCGGGCGTTTAAGTAATAAAGGAAACGCCATGACTATCATTGAACCGCACATCCACATGCTGTCGCGCACCACGGACGAGTATCAGGCCATGTACCGGGCCGGCATCCGCGCCTGCGTGGAGCCCTCGTTCTGGCTGGGCACGAACCGCCGCTATGCGGGGTCGTTCTTCGATTATTTCCGGCTGATCCTCGAGTTCGAGACCGTGCGCGCGGCGCGTTTCGGCATCGACCACTTCTGCGCGATCGCCATGAATCCCAAGGAGGCGGACGACCGCGGGCTGGCCGACGCGGTGATCGACGGTCTGGGCGAGTATCTGGACCATCCGCGCTGCGTGGCCATGGGCGAAATCGGGCTCAACCTCAATACGCCCAACGAGGAGTACGCGATGATCCGCCAGCTCCGCATGGCCGAGGCACGCAAGATGCCGGTCATCCTGCACACGCCGCATGTGGACAAGCTGCGCGGCACGCTGCGCATCCTGGAGATCATCAAGGCTGAGGGTTTTACGGTCGAGCGCATCGACGTCGACCACAATACCGAAGAGACCATCAAACACACGCTGGACTCAGGCTGCTACGCCGGCATGACCGTCTACCCGTATTCCAAGCTCAATCCGCAGCGCGTCTCGGCCATGGTCAAACAGTACGGCCACGAACGCGTGATCGTCAACGGCTCGGCCGACTGGGGTGTCTCAGACCCGCTCTCGCTGGTCAAGGTGGTGGAGTACATGCGAGGCGACGGCCACAGCGACGGCGTGATCCAGGACCTGGTCTTCAACACGGCCATGCGTTTCTACAGCGCCTCGCCGAACTGGACGCCCGACCTGGACATCCAGCCGCTCGACCCCAGCGTCTACCAGCGCTGAACCGGGTAATCGGTGTTGCGGCAACGGCGGCGTTGCGATATGATAACGGCTATTTAATGGTGCCTCTGCTTGCCGGACGGAAAGCCGGCACAGGGTGTGCGAGGTGTTACACATGTTGATTCGCACTCAGATCCTATGCGTGTACGCGGCGTGTCTTCTGCTGTTGGGCGGCTGCGGCTCAGATTCCGGCCAGAACGACCTGCGCCGCGGCATGGCGGCTTTCGCGGAGCAGAACTACCCCGAAGCGATCGCCTGTCTGACGCGCGCCTCGCAGCGCGTTGCCGATTCGCCCGACCTCTACTATCACCTCGGCTGCGCCCACCTGCTCAAAGGCGAGCTGGATCCCGCCGCGGCCGCGTTTCAGGCGGCCTTCGACCTGGACCCGAAGCACGGCGAAACGCTCGCCGGGCTCGGGCAGCTCGCCTACTACACCAAGGAGCTGCCGAAGGCCCAAATCTTTTTCCGCCAGGCGCTGGAGGCCGAGGTCGTCAGCGACGACGCGCGGGCCAGCATCCTCAACGGCCTCGCGCTGACCGAGGCGGCGCTCAAGCGCAACGACCAGGCGCGCCTCTGTCTGCTGCGCGCCCAGCAGGCCAGCCGACGTTACGCGCCCGCTTTCTACAATCTGGGCGCCCTCTACCTGAACGCCTTTGCCCTGCGCGAGGAGGCGCTCGATCAGTTCGAGCTCTTCGTGCGCCTTGCCGATGCCGGCAGCCCCTACCAAGAAAAAGCCCGCAACCAGATCTCGCGCCTGCGCGGCGCCCTGGAGCGCGCCCGGGCCGAAGAGCTGGATACTTTGCGCCGCGACCCCGATCTGGCGGCACGCCGCCTGCACGAAGGCGTCGAGGCGCAAATCGCGCGCCAGTTCCCCAAGGCGCTCAAATGTTACCGCGACGCGCTGGCCGCCGACCCGCTCACCTTCAGCGCGGCCTACGGCCTGGGTAAGCTCCACCGCGATCAGAAACAGACGGCCGAAGCGCTGGAAGCCTTTAAGCGCGCCGCCGCCATCCAGCCCGCCCACCTGGAAAGCCATCTGGAAGCCGCCGAACTGGCGGTTCAGCTCAAACGGTACGACGAGGCCGAGCGCATCCTTGACCGCGCCATCGCGCGCTCCCCCTTCACGCCGAAGAGCGCGGACATCATGGCCCGGATCCGCCACGCCCAAGGCCGTTACGCCGAGGCGCGCGCCTACGGCGAATTCTACCTCTCTCTCGTGCGGTCCGACGCCAAAGGGCGAGCCGCCTACGCGAAGTGGGTCAGCGACCTGCCGAAATAAGCGAGGAGCCGCCTATGCCAGCCTTCATCGGGCAAATGGGTCTGTGGGATTTTCTGGCGTTCGGCGCCGTCGCCTGGCTGGTGGTCCGCGGCTTCCTGCGCGGCTGTTCCGGCGAGGTCAGCGGGCTGGTCGGGCTGCTGGCCGCCGCCGCGCTCGGCTATTTCGGTTTCGCGCCGGTCGAGCGTACCGTGCTGGCCGCCAAGCTGCTGGCCGCCAACCCCTACGCGGCCCGCCTCATCGCCTTCATCCTGATCCTCGTGGCCTGCTTCTCGGTCTGGCTCCTGATCGGCCGCATGCTGAAAGAGGCGCTGCAACTGGTCGTGCGCCAGCCCTTCGACGCACTGCTCGGCGGCGTCATCGGCGGCCTCAAGGCGTTTGTCGCCGTGGCCGCGCTCTGCACCCTCGGACTGCTGAGCCCGCGCGAGGCCGACCGCACCCGCCTGCAGGACCGCTCGCTGACCGTCAAAAAACTCGCCCCGCTGCTCCACCGCATCATCACGCCCGCAGAGGGCGCGCCGAACGAGGCGTTCAGCCCGAAACGCGACCTGGAATGAGCCCGCCGATGGACAGCGTGCCGCTCGGGCAGATGAACGACGCCGACCTCATGCTGCGCGTGCGCGGCCACGATGACGAGGCGGCCTTCGCCCTGCTGGTGGCGCGCCACCAGAAAATCCTGCTGAACTTTTTCGCCCGCTCCGGCGTTCAATACGACAGCGAGGATCTGGTGCAGCAGACCTTCCTCCGGCTCTACCGCTACCGGCAGCGCTATGTGGCGACCGCAAAGTTCACGACCTTCCTTTTCCTGCTGGCCCGGCAGGTGTGGATCGACGAGCTGCGCCGCCGCCAGCGACGCGAACGGCTGGCCGAGAGCTTGGCCGAGGAACCGCACGAGGAGTTCGCGGCGCCGGCTGAACCCAGCGCCGGCACGCAGGGCGATCTCGACCTCGCGCGAGCGCTCGCGGCCTTGCCCGAAGGGCTGCGCCAGGTCGTCGAGCTGGCGGTCTACCAGGATCTGCCCTATGCCGAGGTGGCCGAAATCCTGGGGATTCCGGTCGGCACGGTGAAGTCGAGGATGTTTAACGCGCTCGCCAAACTGCGCGCGCTGCTGGAGCCCGAGGCGGCCGCCGCGCCGCGTCAGGCTCCCGCGAAAGGAGACAGGCCATGAACCTGAACGCCCATTTGAGCGAACTGCCCGCCGCCGAGGCCGCCGCCTTCCGCACGCTGGTCGCGCGCCTGCAGGCCGCCCCGCAGCGCGAGCCCGCCCCGCAGCTCGCCTCCCGCATCCTCGCCGCCGTCGCCTCCGAGCGCACCCAACGCCCAACGCTCAACGCTCAACCAATAACCACTAACCATAAACCAGTAACCAGTAACTATCGCCTGTGGCGATGGGCCGCCGCCCTGGCCGCCGGCCTGCTGGCGGCGCTGACCCTGTTCGACCGCCCGGCCGCGCCGCAGCCGGCCGATCCCGCCGCCGACCCGGCCGCCTGGCTCGCCGCCAGCCAGGAGGCGGACGGCGCGTGGCAGCCGGCGCGCCACGGCGGCGACCCGGCCTACCGCCCGGCCCTGACCGCCCTGGCCGCGCTCGCTCTGGCGCGCGATCCGGCCGACCGCTTCCGCGAGGGCGTGCGGCGCGCCGCCGCCGCACTGGTCGCGATGCAGGCGGCGGACGGCGCCTTCGGCGGCGAAGGCCGCGTCCGCGCCTACAATCAGGCGATCGCCACCTGCGCGCTGGCCACGCTCGCGCCGCACGGCCCCGCCGCCGCCGCCGCGCTCGAGCGCGCCGTGGCCTGCAGCCGGGCCGGACAGAGCGCCGAGGGCGGCTGGGATTACGAAGCGGGCTCCGAGGGCAACGCCGCCGTCACGGCCTGGCAGGTCCGGGCGCTGGCCGCAGCCTCCGAACGGGGAGTCGGCCAGGCGAACATCCCCCTGCGCAAAGGGCTGCGCTGGCTGCGCGGCGCGGCGCGCGGCGCGGGCGGCGTCGCCTACCACCGCGGGTCGGCCGGCCGCTCCGAGAGCCTCGCGGCGCTGGCCGCCTACACGCTGATGACCTCGGGCCGGTCGTTTGAAGGCCTTCCGGCGCTCGGCCGCAACCTGACGGCCGCCCTCTCGGCCGCGGACGGCGCGGCCGACTGCTACCGCGACTATGCCAAGGTCATGGCCTTTGAGTCGGCCGGCGACACGGCGCGCGCCGAGGCCGTGCGCGGCGGCATGCTGCACCGCCGGCAGGCCGGCGCGCAAGACCCGTGGGAACCGATCGGCGGCACGCTCTACACCTGCGCCTTCACGGCGCTGGCCGC
>JAQUEX010000133.1 GCA_028684935.1 Kiritimatiellia bacterium
GGAAAGAGATACTGGTACGTATTGTCTCGATGCTGGGGGGCTTGATCCGCAGCACGTCCGCTGATCGTATCCATGAGGAACGGGCCGAATATGAGACCGACGACCGGCGGTTAGCGGATTAGGATTACGATTAAGATTACGATTAAGATTACGATTAAGCAGGGTATCCACCAACAGAACTGCCATGCGCCCCCTGTCACTAACCGATTCCCCATCTGTTTGACAGAATCATATCGATCATGATACCGTAATACTGTCATCCATCGATGGAGATTCTGTTATGTATGCCGTTACACTGTCGCCGAAATTTCAGGTCGTCATCCCGCTGCCGGTCCGCCGCAACATGGGCCTGCGTTCCGGCCAGAAGATGCAGGTCGTGGAACACGAGGGCCGAATCGAACTCATTCCTGACCGTGACATTTCGGAACTGAAGGGATTCCTCAAGGGGATCAACACGGCGGTCGAGCGCGAGGAGGACCGCGTATGAACGTGGTCGACACCTCGGGGTGGCTGGCGTACTTCGCGGGAGAGCCGAATGCCAAGCATTTCGCCCCGGCCCTCCAGACGCCGCAGGAACTTGTGGTGCCCACGGTCACGCTCTACGAGGTCTTCAAGGTCGTTCTCCGGGAGTCCAGCGAGAGCGCCGCGCTTCAGGCCGTGGCTGCCATGCAGAAAGGCACGGTCGTCGACCTCAGCCCGAAGCTGGCGCTCGCCGCCAGCAAGCTGAGCCTGCAGCACGCCCTGCCCATGGCCGACGCGATCATCCTTGCCACCGCTCAGGCGTTCGAAGCCACGCTCTGGACGCAAGACGCCCATTTCAAGGGCCTCGACGGCGTTAAGTACGTTGTTAAGAAGTAGCGGCGTCTGAATGGGCCCAGATCACCAGGATCAGCGCCTTACCGCCGTCAGGCGCCTGCCATTGCGCAAAATGCAGTATGTTTTTTTCGCATTAGGCGGTATGCGTTTCTGCCGGTTTGCTATGCTACCGACAAACGAAAGCGGGGAGAGCAACGATGAACAGACGGGCTTTTCTGAAGGCAGGCGCAGCCGCGCTGGCGGGACTGGCGCTGAACGGACGCGGCGACACACCGGTCCGGCGTTTGAAAACGGGGGTTCAACTCTATTCGGTGCGCAAGCTGTGCGACAAGGATTTCCCGGGCACGCTGCGCGCGCTGAAGGCGATGGGTTACGAGGGCGTGCAGTGCGGCGGCTTTTTCGGACGCACCGCCAAAGAGCTGAACACGCTTTTCAAAGACCACGGTCTGGCCGCGGCCGGCATGCAGATGCAGGCCGACCGGATCATCAAGCCCGAGAATCTGGCGGCGTCGGTCGAGTTTGCCCGCGAGCTGGGCGCGCCCTACCTCTTTGTCCCCTCGTTCGACGCCAAGACGGCGGACGGCTGGAAGCGCTTCGCGGAGCAGATGTCCGTCGCGGCGCTGACCTTCAAGGCCGCGGGCATCCGTCTGGGCTACCACAATCATCAGCACGAGTTCCGCGACCGTTTCGACGGTGTGTGCAAGTGGGACATCCTCTATCAGAACGCCTCCCCGGACGTGTGCCAGCAAATGGATCTCGGCCACTGCATGCTGGCCGGGGAGTCGCCGGCCTTCTGGATGAAGAAATATCCGAACCGCAACCCTGCCGTTCATGTCAAAGCGGCCTCCAAGACCACCGGCGTGATCGGGGCCGACGGCGCCGATTGGGAAAAGGCTTTCACTGCCTGCGAGGCGGACATCACGGAGTGGTATGTGGTCGAGGCCGAAGTGCGGCCCGACACGCTGGACGATGTGCGCGGCTGTCTCGCACACATGAAGAAACTGGGGAGGGCCTAGCATGAACCGCCGTCGTTTTCTGACCGCATCGGCACTGGGCGCCGCCGGCTTCTTCACGGGCTGCGCCACCGCACGCGGGCCCCGGCCTGTCTCGCCCAACAGTAAGCTCAACCATGCCTGCATCGGCGTGGGCGGCATGGGCGGGGCAGACATCAGCAACATCAAGACCCACGCAAACACCCAGATCGTGGCGCTCTGCGATGTCGACCGCGAGCGGCTCGCCTATGCGGCCAAAGCGTTTCCCGGCGCGCGCACCTACACCGACTGGCGCGAACTGCTGGCTAAAGAGGGAGACCGCATCGACTCGGTCAACATCGCGGTGCCCGACCATAACCACACGATCATCGCGACCCACGCCATGCGCGCGGGCAAGCACGTCTACTGCCAGAAGCCGCTCTGCCACGAGATCGCGGAGTGCCGCCTGCTCAAGGAAACCGCCCGGCGCCACGGCGTCGTCACGCAGCTCGGCGTCCAGTTCTCGGCGGGCGTGGGCGACCGCATGGCCGTGGCGTACTATCAGGCCGGCGTGATCGGCGCGGTCGAACACATCTATCTCTTCTCCAACCGCAAGGGCATCTCGCGCATTCGGACGCTGCGTCCGGAAAAGGCAGACCCCGTGCCGGCCTCGCTCAACTGGGACCTGTGGATCGGCACCGCGCCGTTCCGCCCCTACGCGGAGAAAGTTTACCACCCGCTCATTTGGCGCATCTGGCAGGACTTCGGTTCCGGCTGGATCGGCGACATCGGCTGCCACCTGCACAGCTCCGTCTGGAAAGGCATCGGATTGACCGCGCCGATTTCCGTCAAGGCCGAGGTGCAGGAGGAGTGGAAGCGCGAGCCGGCCCGGTTCAAGGAGACCTGGCCTCAGGGCGCGCACATCACGTGGGTCTACCCCGGCAACAAGGCCAGCGACGGCAAGCCGATCACCGTGGAGTGGTTTGACGGCATGACCGGCGAGGCTGAGCCCCACCTGCTGCCGCCGCCGGAGATCCAGGCGTTGGCCAAAGAGGTCGGGCTGGAACGGCTGCCCGACGAAGGCTCTGTGGTGGCCGGTTCGGAAGGGTGGATGATCCTGCCGCACTCGGCGGGGCCGCGCCTCGTCTTCAAAAACCGGCAGGCCGCCAAACCGCCCAAACCGGTTCTGCCGGCCTGGCCCAACCACTACCATGAGTTTCTGAACGGCTGCGTGGCGGGCCGTCGCACGAGCGCCGACTTCGCGGCCATCGCGCCGATGGTTGAGGCCGTGCTGCTCGGCAACATCGCCGAGCGCGTGCCGGACACGCTGCTGAACTGGGATGCGCGCCGCATGCGCATCGCGAATTCGCCGGAGGCGACGCGCTTTCTGCGCCGCGCGTATCGCAAGGGCTGGACACTCAACGGATTGGAGACCGTGTCATGAATCGCCGTTCATTCATCAAAGCAACCGCAGCCGTCCTGGGCTTTCCGGCACTGATACCCGCCTCCGCGCTCGGCCGCGCAGGCCGTCCCGCGCCGTCCGAACGCATCACACTCGGCTTCATCGGCTACGGCACGCAGGGACGCTACAACGCCAGCAACTTCCTGCAGGACGACCGCGTGCAGGCGGTGGCGGTCTGCGACTGCAACCGCGAATCCAAGCTGTACGGCTACAGCTCCGGCGAGCCGGGAGGACGCGACTATGGCACGCGCGCGGTCAATGAACATTACGCGAAAAAGAGCGGTCAGCCGACGTATAAGGGCTGCGCGCCCTTTGTCGATTTCCGCGAGTTGCTGGAGGCCCCGGGGCTCGACGCCGTGATGATTTGCACGCCCGACCACTGGCATGCGCTCATGGCGATCGCCGCCATGCGCAAAGGCCTGCACGTGTACTGCCAAAAGCCGCTCTCGCTCTCGATCGCCGAGGGAAGCGCCATGGCCGACGTCGCTAAAGAGTCCGGGGTGATCTTTCAGACCGGCTCGCAGCAGCGCTCCGACACCTACTTCAAGATGGCCGTCGAATTCGTGCGCAACAACCGGTTGGGCAAGATTCACAAGGTCGAGATCGGCCTGCCCAAGGCGTGGCATAAATTTTACGGACGCACCGGTGCCTTGGCCAGCTTCGAGCCGTGCGCGGTTCCGGACGGACTGGACTACGAACTCTGGACGGGGCCCTCTCCGATGCGCCCCTACTGCTCCGCACTGCAGCCGCTCTCGTGGCGCAGCAACTACGATTTCGCGGGGGGCGTGTTGACCGACTGGGGCGCGCACCACTCGGACATCGTACAGTGGGCGTTTAACAAAGATCTTTCCGGCCCGACCTCGATCGAGAACATCAAAGCCGTGGAGATGCCGCCTGCAGGCAATGTCTTCAACGTGGCCAAAGGCTTCTCCTACGATTTCGTCTATCCCGGAGGCGCGCGCGTCACGGTGAACAACGAATTGGAAACCGGCATCCGGTTCTATGGCGAGAACAACAGATCGCTCTTCGTCACGCGCGGCAGCATCAAAACGGACCCCGCCGAATTGGTCCGCGAAAAGATCAAAGAAAATGAGATCCATGTGTACGCAAGCCGCGCGCACGAACGGAATTTCATCGATTGCATCTACAGCGGCCAGCCCACCGTCGCTCCCTGCGAGGTCGGGCACCGCTCAAACACCATCGGCGCGCTCGCGGTCATCGGCCTGCGTCTGGGACACACAAGCCTCAAGTGGGACCCCGTCGCAGAAAAGATCATCGGAAACGACGCGGCGAGCGCGATGCTGAGCCGCAGCATGCGGGCACCCTGGAAGGTCTAACGTCAGACACACGCAAAAGGCGGACACACATGGAAGTCAACAGACGGCGGTTCTTCACTATCGGCGCGGCGGGTCTCGGCGGCGCGGCGTTGCTCGGCGCGCGGCAGGCGCGCGCCGCCACAAGCGGCATGCCGGTCCTCAAGGTACCCGAGCCCTCTGCCGAGCTGCATATCGGCTGCCAGCAGATGCTGGTGCCCGGGGCCAGCTTCGCGGAGCGCTACGATTTTCTCGAGGCCAACGGATATGACCGTGTCGAGATCAACGGCGGCAACTGGGAGTGGCTGGCGAAAAACGCCGACGAGATGGCCGCCGCGATCCGGAACCGCAAACTGCGTTTCAGCGTGACCTGCATCAGCGCGCGCGGCAACGCCGGCATGGCCGACCCTGTGGAACGCCGCGCGGTGATCGACACCACGAAGAGCATTCTTGAGAGCGCGGCCCGGATCGGTGCCACCGGCGTCATCACCGTACCGGCGCGCAAGAAGATCGAGCTGCCCTTCCCGGAACTGCGCGAACGCTATCTCAAAGAGATCCTGCCGGAGATCCTTGCGCATGCGGAAAAACTGGGCGTCTGCCTGATCATGGAGCCGCTCAACCGCAACGAGACGATGTTCCTGCGCCTCGTGGCCGACGGCGCGGCCATCGCGCGCGACGCGACCAGTCCGGCCATCGGCGTGCTCGGCGACTTCTGGCACATGACCTTTGAAGAGACCCGCGACATGGGAGCCTTCCTCTCGGCGGGCAGCGCTCTGAAACATGTGCACATCGCCTCGCGTAAGACCCGCAAGATCCCGGGCACAGACGGCGAGGCGGACAACTACGTTGACGGCTTCAAGGGCTTGAAACTGATCGGTTACCGCGGCGCGGTCAGCATCGAGGCCGGCTTTCCGAAGGACACGCCCGACGGCCAGAAAAAACACCTGCTGGCGCAAGCCGCCGCGCTCATGCGCACACAGTGGGATCAGGCGTAATCACCCTGTCAGACCTGTCGGACGTGTCCGACCTGTCCGACATAACAAAAAGGCACCAACCATGCAGAACCGCAGAGACTTCATCAAGAATGCGTCCGTATTCTCGGCCATGATGGCCGCCGCCCCCGCGATCGTGTCCGCGCAAGGAGCCGCGCGCACCTTCAAAGTCGCCGTGATCGGTTCCGGCCGGCGCGCGTCCGAGGCCTTCACCAACATGGCTGAAGCCGCCAAAAAGATGGGCCACGCCATTCAACTGGTGGCCGCCCATGACTTTTTCCTCGAAGAGGCCCAACGCCGCTGCAAGCAGTTCGGCTGCGATGAAAAATTCGCCTTCGGCGGCGGCGACGGCTATTTCAAGATGCTCGACGTGCCCGGCATTGAGATCGTGATTCTGGGCGCGCCGCCCGCCTTCCGCCCGCGTCATCTCGACGCCTGTATCAAGGCCGGCAAACACGTGTTCGCCGAGAAGCCGATCGCGGTCGACCCGCAGGGCGTGCGCCATGTGCTCGAGAGCGCGGCGGCGGCCAAAGCCAAGCAGTTGACGCTGGTGACCGGTACGCAGCGCCGCCACCAGGGTGCCTACATGCGCCAGGCCTTGGCCTTCCAAAAGGGCCAGCTCGGCACCATCCGCGGCGGCAACATCTACTGGTGCCAGGCGCGCGGCAGCATCCGTCCGCGCAAGGAGGGCGTCACCAACGCGCAGTACATGTGTAACAACTGGATGAATTGGGCCGAGATGTCGGGCGACCACATCGTCGAACAGCATGTTCACAACATCGACGTCGCCAACTGGTTCATCGGGCGCTACCCGCGCACCGCGATGGGCGTGGGCGCCCGCGTGCGCCGCCCCACCGGCAACCAATACGATTTCTTCAGCGTGGATTTCGATTACGGCGAAGGGCTGCACATCCACAGCCTCGCGCGCCAGATCCCGGGCTGCGCCGACCGCGTGGGCGAGCTTTTCTCGACCGAGCTGGCCGAGATCTCCGGCGGCGGCAAGATCCGCCGCTACGACGGCCAGGAGGTGCAACTGGAGGACCTCGGAAACGAAGGCAACCCTTACGTCAACGAACATTCGGCGCTGCTGGACAGCGTGCTCAACGGCAAGCAGCTCAACGAGGGCGAAACCATTGCCTACGCCACGGCGGCTGCGGTCATGGGGCGCCTCTCGGCCTACACCGGGCAGGTCGTCCGCATGTCCGATCTCCTCACGAACAAAGACTCGCCGTTCTACACCATGAACTTCAAACCCGCAGCGCTGGACTTCGAGGGATCGGCGGATGTCGTTCTGCCGGAAGAAGGCGTGGCTCCGAGGCCGGGCAAAGACAAGTAGAACGCTCAACGCTCAATGCTGAAGTTACCGGTAGGGACGGTTCGCCGAACCGTCCGCGGCTCGTTCGGCGAACCGTCCCTACCGTTTTCAACACGGTTTAGTGTGGTAAAACAGACAAGTTATTGAAAAGAGAACCCGGATGACAGACACAAAAAAAACCTGGCTGCCCTACAAATGGGAACTGATCGCGCTGCTCTGGTTCGCGTTTTTCTTTAACCAGGCCGACCGGCAGTCCTACAACGTGGTCCTGCCGCTGCTGACCAAAGACCTGGGGCTCTCCTCGGTGCAGACCGGGCTCATCGGCTCCATCTTTCTCTGGTGCTACGCGCTGCTGGTTCCGCTGGGCGGGTATCTGGGCGACATCTCGCGCCGCAAGTGGGTGCTTTTCTTCAGCCTCTTGCTGGCGAGCGGCTGCACCTTCCTCTCCGGCATTGCAGGCGGCATGGCAAGTCTGATCCTGATCCGCGGCTTCGGCAACGGCGGCGGCGAGGCGTGTTACTTCCCCTCCGCGAATTCGCTGATCGGCCAGTACCATCACAAGACCCGTGCGCTGGCGATGGGCATTCATCAGACGGCGCTCTACTTCGGCCTGATCTTCAGCGGCCTGATCGCCGGATGGATGGGCGAGCGCTACGGCTGGCGGACCCCCTTCTTTTTCTTCGGCACCATGGCGTTGATCCTCTGTTTCATCATCCTTTGGCGCGTGAAAGATGTGGGCCAGCCGTCACAGACCGATGACAGCAAAAAGGTCCGCCGGATCCCGCTTAAAGAGTTGTTCCACGGTGTTCTGTGCAAGCCGACCTTCTGGGCGCTCTGCCTCTCGTTCAGCGCGTTTTTCTTTGTAATCTGCGGTTTCAACACCTGGATCTCCACGTTCCTGTATGAGAAGTACGATCTAAAACTGGCCAAAGTCGGGTTCTCGTCGATGTTCTACCATCAGGTGGCGGCCGCAACCGGCGTGTTGCTGGGCGGACGCATCTCCGACCTGCTGGCGGTGCGCTTCCCGCGCATCCGCATCAAGGTCGTGACCTTCGGCCTGTTCATGGCCGCCCCTTTCGTCTATCTGATGGGCGCGACCAGCACCCTGTGGGTCTGCTACGCCGCTCTGGCTGGCTTCGGCATCTTCCGCGGCATCTTTGACTCAAATATCTATGCCACCCTGTTTGATGTGATCGAGCCCAAATACCGCGGCTCGGCCACCGGCCTGATGTTGACCTGCATCTTCTTTGTCGGCGCCTTTGCCCCGGTCATCTTGGGCTGGGCCAAGCAGACGATCGGCTTGACCACCGCGATGTCCTACCTCTCCATCGGGTTCGTGATCGGCGGCGTCGTCCTGCTGGTCGCCGCGCTCACCAGTTTTAAGGATGACTTCATCAACGAGGAAAGCGTCGCGAGAGAATGAAGCGAACCCCCACGATCATCGGCATCGGCTATTGCGGCATGGATTATCTCTGTGTCCTGCCGCACATCCCGCTGGACGACAAGGTTGAGATCGTCGAAAGCCTGATCCAAGGCGGCGGCCCTGCGGTCACCGCCGTCGTCGCCGCGGCACGGCTCGGCGCCGAGACCGCGTTCTTCGGCGTGGTCGGCGATGATGAGCGCGGCGCACAGATCGTGCGCGGCATCGCAGCAGAGGGCATCGACACCGCAGGCGTCAAGATCCGTAAGAACGCCGAATCGCCGGCCGCTTTCTGCTGGATCGAACAGCAGAGCGGCAAGCGCA
>JAQUEX010000134.1 GCA_028684935.1 Kiritimatiellia bacterium
TTCTCCAGAAAGGCTGAGGCGTATGGTGTTTCATGAACGGATTTTCTGCGGACAGGTGACCGAGGCGGATGTCGGAAGGCCGCTCCTGCTGGCCGGCTGGGTCGATGCCTTCCGCGACCACGGCGGGCTGCTCTTCATCCATCTGCGCGACCGCAGCGGCATCCTCCAGGTGGTCTTCAGCCCGGAGGTCGCACCGCCCGAGGTCTGCGCACGCGCCGCCGCGCTGCGCGCCGAGTTCTGTATCGCGGTGCGCGGCGCACTGGTGCGGCGCCAGGCGGGCACTGAAAACCCCAACATCGAGACCGGTACGGTCGAGCTGATGGTCAGCGAGCTGACCGTGCTCGCAGAGTCAGACGCCCTGCCCTTCGCGATCTCCGAAAAGGCGATGGTCGCCGGCGCGGCGACCGCCGCCGACGCCGTGGCCGAGGACACGCGCCTGCAGTACCGTTACCTGGACTTGCGCCGACCGTCCATGCGCGAACACCTGATGGCGCGCCACCGCATCTTCCAATGTGTGCGCCGGTTTCTCGACGACAAGGGCTTCCTGGAGATCGAAACCCCGGTGCTGACCGCCAGCACGCCCGAAGGTGCGCGCGACTATCTGGTGCCCAGCCGCGTCCATCCGAAAAACTTCTACGCGCTGCCGCAGTCGCCCCAGCTCTTCAAACAGCTCCTCATGGTGGGCGGCCTCGAGCGCTACTTCCAGCTCGCGCGCTGCTTCCGCGACGAGGACCTGCGCCCCAACCGCCAGCCGGAGTTCACCCAGCTCGACCTCGAGGCGTCGTTCATTGACGAGGAGTTCCTCTACGAGCTGATCGAAGAGCTGACTGTCCGGCTCTTCGCCGTCGGCGGCATCACCCTGACGCGGCCCTTCCCGCGCATGACCTATGCCGAGGCGATGGACACGACCGGCTCGGACAAGCCCGATCTGCGCTTCGGCCTGCGGTTTGTCGATGTGACCGACGTCTTCACGCAGACGCGCTACGCCATCTTCCGCCAGATCTTGCAGCGCGGCGGCTGCATCAAGGGCCTCAACATCAAGGGCCAGTCGGAACGGCTCAGCAAAAACGTGCTGCAGAATGAATATGCCAAAGAGATCGCGCCCTCCTTCGGCGCCAAGGGCATGACTTGGATGCGCGCGGAAAACGGCACGCTGGAGTCCAACATCGTGCAGTTCTTCAGCGCGCAGGAGCTGGACGAGCTACGCCGGCGCTTCGCGGTCGAAGACGGCGACGTGCTCATCATGGTCGCCGATCCCTCCGCCCGCGTGGTCGCCTCCGCGCTTGGCAATCTGCGCCTGCACCTGGCCAATCGGCTGGGCCTGATCCCGGCCGACACCTTCTGCCCGCTCTGGGTCACCGACTTCCCGCTTTTCGAGCCGACCGACGAGGGTGGCGTGACCTCGACGCACCATCCCTTCACGGCGCCGCACCGGACCGATTTCGATCCGTCGAACGTCGAGGAGCTGCTGAGCCTGCGCTCGCGCGCCTACGACCTGATCATGAACGGCGAAGAGCTGGGCGGCGGCAGTATCCGCATCCATGATCGCGCCGTACAACGCAAGATCTTCGCCGCACTGGGCTTGAGCGACGATGAGATCCAGTCGCGGTTCGGCTTCTTCCTGCGCGCCTTCGATTTCGGCGCGCCGCCGCACGGCGGTCTGGCGCTGGGCATGGACCGTCTGGTCTCGATGATTCTGCAAACGCCCTCGATCCGCGAGGTGATCGCCTTCCCCAAGAACCGCAGCGCGGCCTGCCCGCTCACCGGCGCGCCCTCGGCCGTCAAGCGCGAACAGCTCGCCGAGTTGGGGCTGCTCGATCTGGGCGGCGCCACCGCGCTGCCGGGCGCCGAGGCGCAGGAGGACCGCGTCGACCGCGTCTCTTGGGTTTCGCGCATCGGCGTCAGCGAACAGGAACGGCCGGTCATGGAGGCCGTGCTCACGCAGGCCGAGACGCTGGCAGAGCAGGCGACCGCGCACGCCGGCACGGAGGCGCCGATCCGCTCGGTCGCGCCGGTCGCCAACCGCACCCGGCCAGGCACCGAGGCGCGCCGCTCGCCCCTGGCCGAAGCGGGGCTGCTCTTCAAAAATGCCCCGGCCGTGAAGGGTGCCTACTTTAAAGTCGCCAGCGTGCTGGAGTGACCGCCGCGCCCCACCGTCAACAAAGGAATCTGCCATGACCCCGATCACTCTCTTTGAAAATCCCAATCCCGCGCCTGCCGTCCCGGACGGTCCGCTCTACGGCACGCGCGTCGCGCTGCAGCCCACGATCTCGGTGGCCGGCTGGCCGACCGATGCCGGCTCGGCGGCGCTGGCCGGCTTCACCGCGCTCGAAGACGCGACCGTCGTGCAGCGCCTGCGCCAGGCCGGCGCCGCGCTGACCGGCCTGACGCGCACCAGCGAGTTCGGCTTCGGGCTGCACGGCAGCCAGGCGGGCGAGGCGGTCCGCCTCGGAGCCGCTGACGCCGAGCTGGTGCTGGACATGATGGGCGAATGCCGCGTGGCCGCCGCGCGCGCCGGCGCTTACGGACTGACGCCGAGCGCCGGCCTACTCTCGCGGCTCGGCTTCATCGGCCTGATCCCTTCGATGGAGCGTTGCGGCCTGCTCGCTCGCTCGTGCGGCACGCTGCACGCGCTGCTCGCGGCGCTGGCCGGACCGGACGGACGCGACCTCACGCTCGAGGAGGCACCGCCGCCGGCTCCGGCCCCTCTGCCGGCCGACGCGCGCGGCGTCACGCTCGGCGTGATCCCGCAAGCGCTGGACGGCCTGCCCGCCGCGCAGGCAGAGGGGTTCCGCGCCGCGCTTGCCCGGCTGGCGACGGCGGGCGTCGCCGTGCGCGAGCTGCCGCTGCCGGAGTACGACCTGTTCGCGCTGGTTCACATGATCGTCGGCTCTGTGGAGGCCTCTTCCTGCGCGGGCCGTTACGACTCGGTGCGCTACGGACGCCGTCCGCCGGGCGCGAAGAATTGGAACGAGATGTATCTGAGCGCGCGCGGCGCGGCGTTCGGAACCTGCGTCAAGAGCTTCCTGATTCAGGGTGCGTTCTTCCAGTTCGAACGCTACGCCGCGTATGAGAACGCCTGCCGCATCCGGGCGCGGCTGGTCGCGGCGGCGCAGCGGCTCGTGTCGGAGGTTGACGCGCTGGCGCTGCCGCTGCCCGACCGCGTGCCGGAGGACATCACGGCGGCCCCGCTCGCGGAGACCTGTGCGCCGTTCGGCTGCACGCGGCTGGCGTCGGTCACCGGACAGCCCGCGCTGGCGATGCCGGCGGCGGGCGCGTGCGGTGCGCTGCAACTGGTCGGGCCGCGGCTCGGCGACGCGCGGCTGCTCGCGCTGGGCGAAACGCTTGCGACAGTGTGCCGGGGGGGGAAATAACCATGGACTTTGAAGCGGTCATCGGATTGGAAATCCACGTCGAACTCAACTGTGCCACGAAGCTGTTCTGCGACTGCCCGAACCGGCCCGGCGACGAGCCGAACGCCAACACCTGCCCGACCTGCCTCTGGCTGCCGGGCGCCGCGCCGTGCCTGAGCCAGGCGGCTCTGGAGAAGGCGGCGCTGCTCTGCCTGGGGCTCGGCTCGGAGCTGCAGCCGCTGAGCGCGTTCGACCAGAAAGTCTACTACTATCCCGATCTGCCGAAGGGCTACCAGCTCTCGCAGGCGCACCTGCCGTTGTCGCGCGGCGGCGGCATCACGATCACCAACGAACGGGGTGAGGCGCGCGCGCTGCGCATCCACCACATCCACATGGAGGAGGACGTCGCCAAGCTGGTGCACGAATTGGAGGGGCGCCAGCCGATCAGCCTGGTCGACTTCAACCGCGCCGGCGCGCCGCTGGTGGAGATCGTCACGGAGCCGGATTTCCGCACGCCGCACGAAGCGATGGAGTTTCTCAAGGCGCTGCGCACGCAGGTGCGCTACGTGGGAGCCTCGGAGTGCAGCATGGAGAACGGCACCATGCGCGTCGACGCCAACATCTCGGTGCGGCCGCGCGGCAGCAGCCAGATGAACACCAAGGTCGAGGTCAAGAACATGAACTCGGTGCGCCACGTCGGCGATGCCATCGCCTTCGAAATCGCGCGGCAGAGCGCGGCCGTGCAGGCCGGTGAGGCGGTGGTGCTGCACACGCGGCTGTGGGACCCGGACAAGAAGGCGACGCTGCCGATGCGTGCCAAGTTCGAGGGACCCTGCGTACCGGACCCCTCGGTGCCGGCGATTGCGCTGACACCCGCATGGATCGAGACGTTGCGGGCGCGCCTGCCGGAGATGCCGGCGGCCAAAGCCGAGCGGCTGGTCAAGGAGCATGGCGTCAGCGCCGAAGACGCGGCGTTCCTGAGCGCGGATACGGATGTGGCCGCCTATTTCGAGGCGTTGACCGCGCATGGCGTGTCGGCCAAGATGGCCCTGCACTGGATCGCCACGCAGGTACTGCCGGCGGTCAGGGAGCGCGGCCAGGAGCTCAGCGCCTCTCCAGTGACGCCCGCGCGCCTGGCCGGCCTGCTGACGTTGCTGGCGCGCGACGAGATCAACGCCAACGCGGCGCGCGAGGTGCTCGTGGCGCTGTTCCAGAGCGAGGCGTCGGCCGAAACGATCGTCAGCGCGCGCGGGTTCCGGCAGATCTCCGACACCGGCGCGCTCGACGCGCTGATCGACCAGGTGCTGGCGGCGCAGCCGGCCGCGCTGGCGGATGTCCGCAACGGCGTCGGCAAAGCCACGGGCTTCCTGATCGGCCAGGTCATGCAGGCCTCGCAGGGCAAGGCCAATCCGAAGCGGATCAAAGAGCTGCTCGCGAAAAGGCTCTAACAAAAACGAGAACCCTTTCTCTTTTTTGAACAGGCCAGACCGATTGGGGGTCGGAAAACCTCATTCGAGTCGGCCAGAACGCGGGCTTCTCAGACGTGACAGGGCAAAGTCGGAAGCTGGCATTTTTCATGCTGTCTTACCTCTATGGCTCGCGAATCAGATACTGACCTCGGGATCCGGGCGGTGCCTCCTGCTCCGTCTGCCTTGCCGTTCTTGCGTGATCCTCAGAACGAAATCCGGTTCGAGCGTGTCGAGCAGACCACCTGCCCCTACTGCAAGAAGAGCATGTCGACGGCCGCGCACGCCCCGCTCTCCCACCTGGCCTGTCTGACTTGTGGCAAGCAGGTGCTGGTGCCGGGCCGTTTGGGTGTTTTTCGGCTGCACGACCACATCGGCGAAGGCGAGATGGGCTCCATCTATCGCGCCACCGACGAGTCGTTGGGGCGCGAGGTGGCGATCAAGCTGGTGCGCATGGGGCAGGCGGACGCGCCCGAATCGCGCGAGCGCCTCACGCGCGAGGCTTGCGCCGCCGGCAAGCTCAACCATCCCCGTGTCGCGCAGGTCTATTCGCTGAATTTTTCGAACGGGCACCCCTATCTGGTGATGGAGCTGGTCTCCGGCTTGGACTTCGCGAAACAATTCGAGCGCGAGGGGCCTGTCAACGAGCGCACCGCCCTGCGGATGGCGCTGGATGTCGCCGACGGGCTTTCGGCGCTGCACCGCGAGGGGCTGGTGCACGGCGACATCAAGCCGGCCAATATCGTTCTCGACCGCGACGGCAACGCCAAGCTGGTGGATTTCGGCCTTTCCGGCATGACCCGCCATGACGGCCAAGGCAACTTCATCGGCACCCCGTTTTTTATCGCGCCGGAGCTGCTGCACGGCGTGGCCGACACGCACCAGAGCGACCTCTACAGCCTGGGGGCCACCCTGTATTACCTGCTCTCCGGGCGCCTCACGCATGAGGGGGCAACGCCCTCTGACATCCTGAAGGCGCGCCTGACCCAGAAACCGATGCCGCTCGACAAGCACGCGCGGCATCTCTCGCCTGCCACGCGCCGCCTGATCATGCACATGATCGAGCCCTCCCCCGCCAAGCGCCCGGCCAACAGCGAAATCGTAGCCGCCGAAATCCGCGAGGCACTCGCCCTCCTGGAGACCTCTCCGCGTTCCGCCGGTGTCCCGTTGGCCCATCGTATGCACCGCACCCTGCTGCGTCTGAGGCTCCCCCGCCTGCCCTGGCGCCAGGTGCAGGCCCGGCGTCACCGCCGCGCATGGCTCCTGCTGGCCATCACCGCCGTGTCTGCCGGCACGATCGCGGTCGCGGCCCTCCATCCGGCCTGCGCACCGCACCGGACGCGCCTGCGCAAGGTCCTGGCGCGGCACGACGAGGCGGCCGACGCCGTATCCGCCTGGTGGCAGGGTGCCGTCAGCCGCATCCGTCGCGCCGCGGGCCGTGACCGGCCGCCGCCGCCTTCAGCCTTCACCCCCGACACCTCGCCGCACGCCGCCTTCACGGCAGAGAACGGCGCCACGTGGTTCACGATGACGCTCGGCGCGGCACCGCAGCGCGGCAGCGCGATCTACGCGGGCGGCACGCTGATCCTGCAAAGCTCGGGAGCGGCGATGTGGGAGGGCCCTGACTGCTGCCGCTACGTCTGGAACAGGGCCGAGGGCACCTTTGATTTTTCCGCGGCCCTTCTGGCGTACGCGGACAACGATCCTTACGCCATGACCGGCCTCCTGGTCAAGGGGCCTGATCCCGCGCAAGGCCCGGGCCTGTTCTTCGGCGTTCTGGGCAATGGCGACCTCGCCCTGCAGCTCCGCCGCGAGGATGGCGAGCGGGTCTTGGTCAAGCGCGAGCCGGCGCGTCAGCCGGCCTGGCGGTATCTCGCGCTTGCGCGTGCGGGCGACACCTTCACGGCACGCGTTTCTGACGATGGCGGAACGTGGCAGGAGGTCGCGACGCACACGCTGAGCCTGCCGAACGAGACGTCTGTCGGCTTCGTTGTCACGCCGCACACCGCCCGCGACTTGGCGACCGCAAAGTTCGCGAAGATCCGGCTCGGGCGGCAGGCCGCCCCGTGACTGCGGCGCGACGCGCTATTTCGTCGTCTGCGCTTCGACCAGCCGCGTGCCGCAATAGATCTCGCGCAGCTTCGGCTTCTCGATCTTGCCGGTGGGGTTGCGCGGCACCTCCGCGAAAATCACCCGGCGCGGACGCTTGTAGCGCGGCAGGTCCAGACAGAACCGCGTGACCTCGTCCTCGCTCAGCGCGGCCCCCTCCTTGACCTGGATGATCGCCGCCGCGATCTCGCCCAGCCGGTCGTCCGGCAGGCCGATGACCGCGACATCCTTGACCGCAGGATGCGCCCGCAGAAAATCCTCGATCTGCACCGGATACAGGTTTTCGCCGCCGGTGATGATCACATCCTTTTTGCGGTCCACGAGATAAATGAACCCCTCCTCGTCCATGCGTGCCATGTCGCCCGTATAGAGCCAGCCGTCCTTGAGGATCGCGGCCGTGGCCTCAGGATTGTTGTAGTAGCACTTCATCACGCCCGGGCCTTTGACGATCAGCTCGCCGACATCCCCCGGCGCGACCGGTGCGCCGCTCTCGTCCATGATCGCAGTCTGCCAGAGGTACCCGGCCTTGCCGATCGCCCCGACCTTGCGGATGTTCTCGACACCGAGATGCACGCACCCCGGCCCGATCGATTCGCTGAGCCCGTAGTTGGTGTCGTACTGGTGCTCCGGGAAAACCTCTTTCCAGCGCCGGATCAGGCTGGGCGGCACCGGCTGGGCGCCGATGTGCATGAGACGCCACGGGCCGAGCCGATAGTCCTCGAGCCGCAGATCGCCCCGGTCAATCGCATCCAGCACGTCCTGCGCCCACGGCACCAGCAGCCAGACGATCGTCGCCTTCTCCTCCGAAACCGCCTGCAGGATCCACTCCGGCTTGACACCGCGCAGCAGCACGGCGCGGCTGCCGGCGAGCAGGCTGCCGAACCAGTGCATCTTGGCGCCGGTGTGGTAGAGCGGCGGGATGCACAGGAACACGTCGTCGCGCGACTGTCCGTGGTGGTTCTGCTCGGTCAGGCAGGCGGAGACCAGCGCCGCGTGCGCGTGCAGGATCGCCTTGGGGAAACCCGTGGTCCCGGATGAGAAATAGATCGCGGCGTCGTCCTCGTCCTTCAGCTCCACCGCCGGCGCGATCGACGAGCAGTACTGCACGAGCGCGTCGTAGCTGTCCGCAAAGGAGGGCACGCTCTGCCCCACGTAGAAGAAGCTCTTCACCCCTTGCAGGTGATCGAACACCTGCTCGACGCGCCCGATGAACTCCGGCCCGAAGACCAGCGTGTTGACTTCGGCCAGTTCCAGGCAGTATTTGATCTCCTCGGCGGTGTAGCGGAAGTTCATCGGCACCGCCAGCGCGCCTGTTTTCAGGATGCCGAAGTAGATCGGCAGCCACTCCAGGCAGTTCATCAGCAGAATGCCGACCTTGTCGCCGCGCCGCACGCCGCGCGTCAGCAGCAGGTTGGCGAAGCGGTTCGCCTTGATGTCGAACTCCCGCCACGTCAGCTCGCGCCGGTATTTCTCGGCGGTCGAGGCCTCGATCAGCGTGTACTCGCGCCACGTCATGGCATGGTCCGGCTGGTTCGCCGGGTTGATCTCCACCAGACTGACCTCGTTGGGATAGAGCCGCGCGTTGCGCTCCAGAAAATCGGTGATCGCCATGCCTCCGCACCCTTTCTCTTTTTTCAAAAGCATGCCAGAATCCTTTG
>JAQUEX010000135.1 GCA_028684935.1 Kiritimatiellia bacterium
GCCACATGGGCGACATGCCGCTTGCCGATCTTGTGGTTGAACCCGAGGATCTCTTCATTCGTCGGCTTTTTGTTGTAGCCACGAATCTCGACCTCCAGCACGCCGTCCGCCGCCTTGGTGTCTGTCTCGACCGACTCGTCGAAGTTCGCGCCTTCGACCCTGTAGGCCGGCAACTCGGCGAACAACAGCAGCGAGCCTGCGTTCCCGCGGTCCGACAAACTGTTCACGTTGACACCGCGTCCCGTCGCTTTCTTCGCGCCGCTGGTCCGATAATCGTAGCCGAAATAGGCGTTCATCACATACGACCGGCGCACCGGCGCGTTCAACTTGTGGACGCCCTTGCGCTTGCACACCCCCTTGTGGGTGTCACACACGTACGTCGCCAGGTCCGCACCCACGTAACTCCACAAGAGCCCGTTCGAGATCGAATGGTACGTCGTGCTCTTGTCACCGAAAAAGCTGGCCGTTTTGGTCGATCCGCTCTGGGGGTTTCTGTTGGGCCACGGGAACCCGCCCGCCGACCACGTCCACGAGACCCATCCGGGGCGATGGTGGTACATCTCCTGATACTCCCCGCCCACCATCGCGGGCCACGACCCCTCGTGAGACCCCGCCCACGGCATGGTCTCATCCGGCAGCCAGACTCCGTTTTTACCGGGATGCGAATCGACCGCGTAAGACAAAGCAGCCTGCGCGAGATTTTTCAGGTTGGTCTTGCAACGCACCGCCTGACCGGAAGCTCGCGTCCTGCCCACCTGAGTAACCAACGCCGCCGCAAGGACTCCCAGAATCGATATCACCACCAATAGTTCAACCAGCGTAAAGCCCTTGATTGACCGACAAAACATAACACTCCTAAGTCCGCTTTTTATCAACTCACATTGTCTCTTATCTCGCCACGGGTGGCAAGGGTTTTTATCCGTCTTTTTTCGCTTGCGAATCCGTCATGAATCCTGTGAAATAGGTCACAATTGTTTGTTCAATAGAAGGTTAAGAAGGATTCCCCCATATGCGTTGGTCTCGTCTGCTCCTCACCACCCTGCGGGATGACCCCCAAGAGGCGGAAATCGTCAGTCACAAGCTCATGGTCCGCGCCGGACTCATCCGCAAGCTATCGGGCGGGCTTTACACGTTTATGCCTCTCGGCCTGCGCGCCCTGCACAAGGTCTCCCGCATCGTCCGCGAGGAGATGGACCGCGCCGGCGCCCAGGAGGTCCTGATGCCGGCCCTCCAGCCCGCCGAACTCTGGGAGCGCTCCGGCCGCCTCGCCACCATGGGCCCCGGCATGTTCCGGCTCAAGGACCGAGCCGAGCGCCTGATGGCCCTCGGCCCCACCCACGAGGAGGTGGTCACCGAGCTTCTCGCCGGCGAGGTCTCCTCCTACCGCCAGCTCCCCTGTACCGTCTACCAGATCCAAACGAAATTCCGCGATGAGATCCGCCCGCGCTTCGGCCTGATGCGCGCCAAGGAGTTTATCATGAAGGACGCCTACAGCTTCGACACCTCGCTCGAAGCCGCCGACGTCTCCTATCAGGCCATGTTTGACGCCTACGTCCGCATCTTCCGGCGTTGCGGCCTGGATGCCCGCCCGGTCGAGGCCGACACCGGCGACATCGGGGGCAAGTGGTCCCACGAATTCATGGTGCTCGCCGATTCGGGCGAGGACGGCATCGTCGATTGTCCGGCCTGCGGGTATGCGGCGAATCAGGAGCGCGCTGAACGCGCAGACGTCCCCGCCGCCGACCCGGAGTGCCCGCCGCCGGCCGCTGTCGCCACACCCGGCGCGCGCACGATCGATGACCTGACCGCCTTTTTCGGCTGCACGGCCGAGCGTTTTATTAAAACATTGATTTACCTGGCAGACGGCAAACCGATCGCCGCCCTGGTCCCCGGAGACCGCGACCTCAACGAGCACAAACTCAAGCGCCTGCTCAATGTCAAACAGCTCGCCCTGGCCGACGAGGCCACCATCGAAAAAGTCACCGGCGCCCCGGTCGGCTTTGCCGGCCCGGTCGGTCTCGCCATCCCGGTCTACGCCGACCGGGCGCTGCGCGGCGCTGCCGACCGCACCACCGGCGCGAACAAGGCTGACACCCACTTGACCCATGTCGCGCTCGCGCGTGACGCCGCGGTCACTGCGTTTGACGATCTCGTGGTCGTCGGCCCGAACGACACCTGCCCCCGCTGCGGCAAGCCGATGCAGCTCAAACGCGGCATCGAGGTCGGACACGTCTTTAAACTCGGCACCAAATACACCGAATCGTTCCAGGCCTCCTACCTGACCGACAAGGGCCAGAGCGAGTTGATGGTCATGGGGTGCTACGGCATCGGCGTCACCCGCACCCTGCAGGCCGTCATTGAGCAGAGCCACGACGCCGACGGCATCGTCTGGCCGATCTCGGTCGCCCCGTACGCCGTCTCCCTCCTGCTGCTCGACCCCAAAGATCCCGCCGTGTGCGCCGTTGTGGATGCGCTCGAACAGGCGCTCGCCGCCCGCGGCATCGACGTTTTTGTCGACGACCGCGAGGAACGTCCCGGCGTGAAATTCAAGGACGCCGATCTGATCGGCTGCCCGATCCGCGTGGTCGTCGGCGCGAAAGGTTTAGCCAAAGGCGGCGTCGAAATCAAGCTGCGCACCTCCAAGGAGGTCGCCGTGGTGCCGGCCGAGCGGGCCGCGGACGCCATCGCCGAGCAGGTCGCCGCACTGACCGCTGCTTTGGACACGTAACGCGCCCCCTTTGAGGATCCCACCCATGAAGATCGACGACCTGAAAGAAACCGGTACCGCGTTGACCAAGCGCGAGCTCGTTGCCCAGATCGCATCGGAGACCGGGCTCACACAGCTCGAAGTTTTCGACGTCGTTCAAAAAACGCTCGACGGCATTGTCGACGCGCTCGGCGCAGGCAAGCATGTGGAGTTTCGCGAGTTCGGCGTGTTCGAGGTGACCACGCGCAAGGCGCGCATCGGACGCAACCCCAACAGACCCGAGGACGTCGTCATGATCCCCGTGCGCCGCGTGGTCAAATTCAAGCCCGGAAAACGCATGCGCGACATGCTGGCCAACCAATAAACCCTATGAGCGCCACATCCCTCTCGTTCGACCCGCCGCGCGGTATGCGCGATTTTTACCCGGAAGACATGCGCTGGCGCAACCGCGTCTTTGACGCGTGGCGCGAGGCCTCCGTCAACTATGGCTTCCAGCCGTATGACGCCTGCGTCGTTGAAAGCCTCGACCTGCTACAGCGTAAAAGCGGCGAGGAAGTTTCCGAACAGATCTACCACTTCGAGGACAAGAGCGGGCGCAAGCTCGCCCTGCGTCCCGAAATGACGCCGACGCTCGCCCGCATGATCGCGGCGCGACAGGGTCAACTCGGATTCCCGGTCAAGTGGTTCACGGTCGCCCAGTGCTTCCGCTATGAACGCATGACCCGCGGCCGCAAGCGTGAGCACTACCAGTGGAACATGGATATCGTCGGCGAGGAGAGTGTCTCTGCCGAGATCGAAATCCTTGCCGCGGCTGCCGCCGCGCTGCACGCGATGGGCATGCCTGCCGACGCCTACCGCATCCGTGTCAACAATCGGGCGCTGCTGGCTGAGTTGCTGGCCGCCTCCGGCATCGCGCCGAAGCACCACGCCGCCGTGTTCCTGGCGCTCGACAAACGCGGCAAAATCAGCGACGACGAGATCACCGCCCTGTTGTGCGCCGAGGGTCTCGACAGCGCGGCAATCGGCAAGACCTTCGAGCTGCTGGGGGTCGAAACGCTCGACCAGGCAGCCGCGCTCGCCGGGCCCGCTTCGCCCGCGCTCGCCGCGTTGCGCGAACTCTTCGCCCTCGCTGACATCTATGGGATCGCCGACCGACTGGTCTTCGACATCGCGGTGATCCGTGGCCTAGCCTATTACACCGGCATCGTTTTTGAAGCCTTCGACACGCAGCGCCGCTTTCGCGCGATCTTCGGCGGCGGCCGTTACGACAGCCTGCTCACCACTATCGGAGGTGCGCCCACGCCCGCCGTCGGGCTCGGGTTTGGCGACGTCGTCGTGGTTGAAGTGCTGAAAGAACTGCTGGGCGAGGCCGCAGCCGCCGACAAACGCGGCGTCGTCATCGGCTACATGTTCCCCGAACAGCGCGAAGCCGCCACACGCCTCGCCCGCAGCCTGCGCGAACAGGGCGAGCGCGTCGACCTGATGCTGGCACGCCTCAAGCCCAAGCAATTCTTCGCGCGTGCCAGCGCCAGCGATGCGGCCGACGCGATCTTCATCGGTCCGGATGATGTCGCGGCCTGCAGCGCCAAGCGCAAAGACCTCGCCACGCGCGAGGAGACGGTGATCGCCCTGGCCTGATCGTGTCGCGTTTTTTCAATCCGCTCGAATCAATCGGCCGAATCGACTTCACCCGAACAGCCGCATCGCGTTCTCATACGTGACTGCAGCGATGTGATCAACGGTTGTGCCACGCACCTTCGCCAGACACTCGGCGACATGCACCACGAAAGCCGGCTCATTGCGCAGCGAGCGTTTGGGTACCGGTGCCAGAAACGGCGAATCCGTCTCGATCAGCAGTCGCTCATCCGGCACAAACACGGCGCTGCCACGCAGCATGTCGGCGTTGCGGAAAGTCACGATGCCGCTGAAGCTGATGGCCAGAGAGCGATCCAGCAGGCGTGCGGCAAAGCTTCTGTCGCCGGTGAAGCAGTGCACGACACCGCGCAGCCCCTCGCCGCGCCACGGCGTTTCGTCCAGCACCTGCAACGTGGCCTCTTCGGCGTCGCGCGTGTGAATGATCACCGGCAATCGCCATTCATCGGCCAGCAGCAACTCGGCACGGAACAGCGCACGCTGCGCCTCAGCCGTTTCAGGATGATAGTGGAAATCCAAACCGGTCTCGCCCAGCGCCGCCGGCGGATACGCCTCCGCAAGAAGACGCAATGTCTCGACAAGCGCCTCCGGCGATGCGGACGCTGCTTGGTCGCGATCAAATCCGATCGCCAACCGCACGCACTCCGGATACGCCGCGGCCACCGCGAGCGCCCCGACGTTCAGCTCCGTGCTGCCGCCGACTGCCACGATCCGGCCCACACCGGCATCCATTGCCCGGTCAATAACCGCAAACATCTCCAGCGGCAATCCATCAAAATGCGCGTGCGTGTCATAATAAAGGCTCTTGTGTTCAGTGGCTGCCATCCGTTCAACTCCTAAATCCTAATTCCTAAATTCCCAACATTTAGTTCGTCGCTCGTGCTGATTATCGGCCCGGCCCGGCCTTTTCGTGAATCACCTGCGCCTCGAACACCAGAAACTCGGCACCATCGCGCCAGGCCTCCGGAGGAAGTCCGGCCTTCATGGCGAGATGCGTGAGCGTCTCTTCGATGCCCCACCCTTGTTCCGGCGCGACCTGCGGCAGAAACACCGCACTGCATCCGCCCTTGGTCAGCACCATGCCGTGCTTGCCGATCACGATATCGCGCCACGACGCCACCGGGCGCGGCGGCGTCAGCATTGAGATCTCGATGTCGATTTCATCGAGTTCCTGTTCGGTGAGCGGCTCGAAGCGCGGATCATGGAAGGCCGCGTTGAGCGCCTGCTCGCGCACGACTTTCCAGATCTCGCGGCGCGGCACGATCTCGCCGATGCAGCCGCGCAGTTCGCCCCGCTTGTGCAGCGTCACAAACCCGCCGCGCACCGCGCGCAGTCCGGCTGTCAACGTTGCGGGTTCTCGTAAGGCCGCGCGCCGTTCGCCGCTCTTGAAGGCCTCCGTAATCCTCTCGCGTGCCCAAATCAACAATCGGCCGCAATCCTCGTCAGAGATTTTTTCAGCGCCCGTCGCCGCCGGCCGGACCTGATGCGCGGGCTTCGACCACGCCCCGGTCACCAGTGCGCCGATATAGCTCACCGAATTCCGCGTGTCATGCGTGAGCTTGCCCGACGTTTCATACGCCGTCCGCTCGATCTTAGCATCGCCAGGCAGCATCGCCAGCAGAAACGCCAGCGGGTCGCGGCCGCAAACCGTGGCCCCTGTTTCGTCCAGCCGCTTCAGGAAACCGGCGAGGTCCTTGCGGGCAAACAGATCGAAGATCCCCATATCCAGCGTTTCGATTTTCCGCTGCACGTCGTTGGTGAATGGCAGATACCCGTAATTCGCGCCGTAATGCGTGAAATCCGAACTCGCGACCACGAGCGTCCGGTCATCCAGCAGTTCCTTGAATGCGGCGGCCGCCGTCACCAGATTCTCAGCGTCGAACTGTCCGCACACCACGCACACGACCGGCACGTTGGTGGCCAGGCACGTCTGGATGAGCGGCAACTGAATCTGGTCGCTGTGCTCCTGCGCATGCGCTTGCGGCTCCTGCGTGACGAAGGGCAACGCGCGCGCGCGTTTCACGAATTCGGTGTCGACCGGCAGTTCGCCGAGCGGCGTGCGCAGATGCGTCGCGTCAGGAATGCTGACCCGGTTGCGCATCCCCACGTAGTGGCTGGGCCCCATCACCACCACGCGGCCGAGCGCCTTGGCATCGATCCGCAGAAAAACGCCGGCCGCCACGCGTCCGGAGTAGCGGTATCCCGCATGCGGCACCACCGCCGCGCACACATTTTTCTTGCGCACGGCCGTCACGTCTTTGCAGAGGTCCGCGATTTCGTCGCGCAACGCGCGTTCACTGTCCTGATACCAGCGGCCCGCCAACGGCGACACCATCACCTTTTTCATCGTCACGTCCTCCTCACGCTGCGGCTGATTCCGCTCGCCCGAACAGCCGGCCGCCACGCATGCGGACAGCACCATTTCCGGCAGAACACTCCGCATATCGTTTCCTCCCGCGCTTATCCCGCCCACGTCGCCATTTGCCGCACGCGCGCAGGGTCCAGCCGACACACGCGCATCGACCCCTGCCGCCACCGGCACAACGGTGCCGCCACCCATGCCAGCAGGAAGCAGCGGCGCGTGAGGCGCGCGGTGCGCGTCATGACCACACCCCATACACCGGCCTGCCGCACGCCGGGCAGCCGCCGTCCGGTTTGACGCGGTTGGCCGTCACCACATACCGCTGACGCGTCACCACGCGCGCGCCACAGCCCGCGCAGAACGTGTCGTCGCCGTCCGACACCTCGGCATTGCCCACGTACACGTGTTTGAGCCCCGCCGCTTTGGCGCGCTCCCGCGCCCGCAGCAGCGTCGCCAGCGGCGTCGGCGGCAGATGCGTCATGCGAAAGGCCGGGAAGAACCGCGAGAGATGCAGCGGAATTTCACACCCCGCATGGCCGGCCAGCCATCCGAAAAGACCGTCCAGCATGTCATCCGAATCATTGAGCGTCGGGATCACCAGATTCGTGATCTCGACATGCACGCGCGCCGCGATCATCTGCTGGACGGACGCCAGCACCGGCGCCAAACTGGCCTCGCACACCTCCCGGTAAAACGCCTCGCTGAACCCCTTGATGTCCACGTTCGCGGCATCCACATGCGGCAACAGCTCGGCCAGCGGCTTCTCGTTGATGTAGCCGGCCGTCACCAACACATTGCGCAGACCGGCCGCGCGCGCCGCAATGCAGCAGTCGCGCACATACTCATAGTTGACCAGCGGTTCGTTGTAGGTGTAGGCCACATGGCCACACCCCTGCTTTCTTGCCAGTGCGGGCAGCTCTGCCGGCGACAGCGCGAAAGCCGTGATATCTTCAGGATTTCCCTGCGACATGTCCGCGTTCTGGCAGTGCTTGCAATGGAGGTTACACCCGGCCGACCCGAGCGACAGGATCGCCGCCCCCGGGCAGAAGTGGAACAGCGGCTTTTTCTCCATCGGATCAACATGCACCGCACACGGGCGCGCATACGTCACGGCCACCAGCCGCCCGTCCAGATTCATCCGGACCCGGCATTCACCGCTGAAACCCGGCGGAATGCGGCACGCCTTCGGGCAGATGCCGCACCGGATCACGTCTGTAGACTGACCGGCCATGTCTTGTCACATCCCTTCACTTGCCGTCGTGAGCACACACTTGCCGTTGCCCCGCATGTCCCGTCACCCGTCCCTGCGCGTGCTACGGACGGATCGCCTCAACCTTGCCGCACGCCTCATGCAGAAACCCAGCGAGCCCTTCCAGTCCCTCTGTGAACCGGGTGGCCAGAAAGGCGTCGGCGGCGGCTTTGGCCATGTCCGGGCCCCAGATCATCTGCCCGAGACAGAGCACATTGGCATTGTTGATCGAGCGGCACATCCGCGCGGCGTAAACCGACTCCACAACCGCAGCGGTGACGCCCTTGAAACGGTTGGCGACGATCGACATGCCCATGCCGGTGCCGCAGAACAGAATCGCCCGCGACGCCTCTCCTTCCTGCAGGGCCTTGCACACGGCCACCGCACTCTCATAATACGGACAGGTGTTGCCGTCACGCTCGCTGAGATCCGTAACCGCAAACCCGGTCTCCCGCAGATGCGCCGCCACCGCGTCTTTCAGCGGCACGGCATAAGGATCAGCCGCCACCAGGATTCTTTTGTCGTCTGTCATCATTCCCGCATCTCCTGTGTATGCGCGTGTCACGCATGATGCGGAATACTATAGACCAAAATTTCC
>JAQUEX010000136.1:0-2526 GCA_028684935.1 Kiritimatiellia bacterium
CGGAATCGAGTGAATCGACGGAATCGACGTCTGTTTTGATGCGGGCGTGGGGGTATTCGCCGAACTGGAGGTGCCAGCGGTTCAGCGACTCATGCCACTCGCCGAGCTCGGCCTGGGCGCGGCGGATCTTGACGGAGGCGTCCACATGCCGGGCGAGGCCGAGCACCAAAGCCATGAGGATCGAGACGATCCCCATGACGATCGCCAGTTCGATCATGGTCATCCCGCCCGCGCCGGAGGCGCGGTTTGAAGGAATAGGTAATGGGTAATAAGTAATAGGTAAAGACACTGATGGATGACGTCGCATCAGCGTCACTGGCACATCACATGAGTAGATAAGGCACTGCACAACTTCTAACCTCTTCCTTATTCCTTATTCCTTATTACCTATTACCTTTTACTTCTCTCTTTACTCTTCCATCCGTCCGGCGACACGCAGGACTTCCTCAACGGATGTGCGGCCTTCGATCACGCGCAGCCAGCCGTCCTGACGCAGCGTGACCATGCCCTCTTTCATGGCGAGGTCCTTGATGATATTGGCCGGTTCGCGCGCGACGACCAGCGCGCGCAGCGGGTCGGACATGATCATCACTTCGTTGATCGCGCTGCGGCCACGGTAGCCGGTGAAGCCGCAGGCGGGGCAGCCGTGGCCATGGATGAACTCGGACTCGCCGATGCGGTCGGGGTAGGTCATGGCCATTTCGTTGCGGAGCGCGTCGGGCACCTCGTAGGTCTCTTTGCAGTTGCGGCAGACGCGGCGCACCAGGCGCTGGGCGACGATGCCCTCGACGCAGGAGGAGATGAGGTAGGGCTCGACGCCCATGTCGATCAGACGCGTGACCGCACTGGGCGCGTCGTTGGTGTGAAGCGTGCTGAGCACCAAGTGGCCGGTGAGCGAGGAGCGCACCGCGATGTCGGCGGTCTCGGAGTCGCGGACCTCGCCGATCAGGATCACGTCCGGGTCGTGGCGCAGGATCGAACGCAGCACGCTGGCGAAGGTGAGGCCGATCTTGCTGTGAACCTGGACCTGGCTGATGCCGCCCATCTGATATTCGACCGGATCTTCCACGGTGATGATCTTGGTGCCGGCCTTATTGAGGCGGGCCAGCAGCGCGTAGAGCGTGGTGGTCTTGCCGGAGCCGGTGGGGCCGGTCATCAGGATCACGCCGTGCGGCAGCTCGGTGAGCTTGGCGATTTTGGGGAGCTGGTAGGGTGAGAGGCCCAGGGTGTCGAGGTCGATTTTGACGGTGCCGCGGTTAAGGATACGCAAACAGCAGGTCTCGCCCCAGCCTGTCGGCAGCACAGAGACGCGCAGATCGTAGTCATTGGTGCCGCACCGCACTTTGATGCGGCCGTCATGGGGCTTGCGGTGCTCGGCGATATCCATGTTCGCCATGATCTTGACGGCGGAGCTGACCGAGTTGCGCAGCTTGTCGACGCCCTTCGGCAATGGGATTTCCTGCAGGATGCCGTCGATGCGGTAGCGCAGGCGCAGCGTGCTTTCGAACGGCTCGATGTGAATGTCGGTGCAGTCCATGCGGATCGCTTCGGCGATGATCAGGTTGATGAAGCGGACCATACCGGTCTCTTGCGTCTGGACCGAGATATCGTCGTCCTCCTGATCCTGCGGCATCGCCTCGGCTTCGGCGATGAGCAGGTCGATGGTCTCCGCGCCGAGCCCGTAGAAGTGGGTTAGGGACATGGAGACGTCGCTCTCGGGGCAGAGCACGAAATCGATGCCGGCGTCGAGCACCATGCGCAGGCCGTCGACCGTGGTCAGATTCGGCACGCGGCTTGTGGCGAGCTGGAGGATGCCGTTCTGGAAGGTCAGCGGCACGATGCGGTGGCGCAGGGCAACCTTGGCCGTGACCTTGTCGATGGCTTCCTGTTCGATCTTGAAATCGCCGATGTTGTGGAACGGGATGCCGCTGGCTTCGGAGAAGGCCTTGAGCAGATCGGTTTCATTGACGATGGCTTCTTGGATCAGCAGTCGGTCGATACCCTGGAGCGTCAAGGCGGCACGCCCCTGAAGCTCGCCGAGTTTGTCGAGCGTCAGCAGGCCGCGTTCGACGAGTTTCTGGGTGACTTCGACCAACAGTTCATCGGAGTTGTAACGGATATCGGGCATGGGTAAGGGATGGGGTTAAGGTTTTAACGCAAAGACGCAGAGATAGGGAGGAGGGAGGAAGGAGGATGGAGCAAGGAGGAAGGAAGAAGGAGGAAGGAAGAAGGAGGGAGAGATTGTTAACGCAGAGACGCAGAAACGTAGAGACGCAGGGGCGCGGGGGACTGGAGATAAGATTTCTGAGTAATACGGTCACTGGAAGGCCTTGCGCTGGGGGTTGGGCTTCCCGCGCTGCGGACGGGCGCCGGGTTTCTCCGGGCGCGCGGGCTTGGCGGCCGCGCCGGGTTTAGCGGCGGCTGGCTTTGCCGCAACAGGCGCAGGCTTGCCGGCCGCCGGCTTGGCGGCTGGTTTGGGCGGCGGCGCTTTGGCGGGTTCGGGCGCGAGTTCGACGGTGCCGCCGA
>JAQUEX010000136.1:2626-8552 GCA_028684935.1 Kiritimatiellia bacterium
GCCGCGCCGGGTTTAGCGGCGGCTGGCTTTGCCGCAACAGGCGCAGGCTTGCCGGCCGCCGGCTTGGCGGCTGGTTTGGGCGGCGGCGCTTTGGCGGGTTCGGGCGCGAGTTCGACGGTGCCGCCGATCTCCAACTTGCGCGAGGTGCCGTCCGGGAAGCGGATCTCAGCCTCGTTGATGTTCGCGCTGACGATGTCTACACCGCGGATCTGCTTGCCTGATTCATAGAAGAACGTTGTGTTTTCGACAGAGTCATGGAACATGGCGGCCTGCTGGCCGTCGGGCCTTTTGATGAAGCCGAGGAACGAGAGCTTGGGGACCACCATGGGTTGTCCGTTGGGGCCGACCAGACCGTCTGGTACCGCCGTCTTTTTACGCAGGTGCGCGAAGGGATCTTCTTTCTTGTCGGAGGTGCCGGCCGCTCCGCCCAGGCCGGCAGCGGCGGCTTGGGCGGCGCGCAACGCTTTGATAAAGGCTACACGTTCGGTCTCGTTGGTGAAGATCGCTTCCAGAGTCGGTCGGAAGGGGTCGGTCGGGATGGAAAGCGTTTCAGACGCAAGCTGGTTCGACACAAACGACAACGTGCCGATCTCCCAAGGGGCGGGCAACTCAGGCGGTCGGGCACCGCCGTCCTTAAACGGCTCGGCGGGTGTCAGATAGGTGAACGCGCACCAAGCGGCTACGGCGAAGAAAACCAAGACCGCAAACAGGCAAAAGGCCTTGGCATTGAGGTGCATGATCCATTTCCAGAGTTTGTCCATAAAAATCCTTTAGCTACCAGTTGTTTCTCACACGAAGGCACGAAGGTCACGAAGGGTAATGGGTTTTCAAAAAAATCCTTTGTGCCTTTGTGCCTTTGTGTGAGGTTAAAATCGGGTTGCGGGCTACGCCCGCGTTATTCGAACAGCAATGCAGAGAGAATCGCTTTCACGCGCAGTTTCGAATCGAAGGTCGGGCCGGACTCGATACGCACGTTGCGGAATGTGAAAACCTGGTTCTCTTCAAAAACAGATTGGAAGAACGTGTAGAGATGCTCGAAGTCGACATCGCACTCCATCCGGACCGGAAACTCCTCGAAAATCCGCTTACCGTTTTTATCGGTGTGTTCGACAGGCGAAAGCGGATAGATCTCTACCAGACGTTGGATCTGGCGGTCCAGCGCGAGGTCAGCCAACTTCTCGACGGCCTTGAGCTGAAGCATGCGGGTGCGGACAGCCTCGCCGCTGGTGACGGTCTCGTCGAGACCCAGTTCGACCGGCAGCAATTGGATCTTCAACTCGTCGGACTTTTCTTGGAGACGCTGGCGGATTTCGTACAGTTCAACTTTGTAATCGATCCGGTTGACCGCGGTGTTGCGCAGGACGGTCTGGTTGGGGAAAGCGGAGAGCCGCTCGGCGATGCGGGACCACTCGTTCGAAAGCTGGCCGAGCACGGCGGCCTCATGATCGGCGATGGTCTGCATGTTGGCGATCGAGAGGTTCGCGTAACGGCTGCTTTCAAGCTGTTCACGCACCATCCGGTTGTTTTCCGCCATCTCGCGCTGCGGGACCACAACAAAACGGACCGTGCAGAACGCGCTGACCACGATGAAGAGCATGATCAGCACGACTTGCGCGCGCTCCGTCGAGAACAGCCGAAAGGCTGATTGGATATGGAGGTTGGAGAAGGACATAGGGTTTCTGGTTTCTGGTTACAAGTTACAGGTTACGGGTTACGTCTAACAAGAAAACAGGAACCCTTAACCAATAACCTGTAACCTGTAACTTGTAACGTGTAACACTTCTTCATGGGCGTTTCACCTCGATCTCGATGACAAAACGTCTGAAATTGGGAAGCTTTTCACCCTCCAGCTCCGGGATGCCGGTGGGGGCGAGCACCTGGTCGTCGCTGCGCAGATCCACCCGCACGATGTCAGGCGAGGTCTTGAGGCGTTCAATCATCTCTCGGACGCTTTTCAGGCTCGGGTTAGAGGTGTAACCCTCCGCGATGAAGACGGCCGAGAGCGGATCAACCAGGTCCTTGCGCGGCGGCGGTTCCTTTTTGTCGGCCGCCGCCGGCGTGGCTGCTGCCGGGCGCAGCGTGCGGAAGAGAGAGAACGGGTTGCGCACGGCCGCCTGGGGCGTGTCGGCTTTTGCGGCGACATCCTGCTCTTTGGGATTGTAGATCTTCTCGTCGCAAAACAGCGTGATCCAGTCCTCGGGGTCCACGGTCTGGGCGACGAGCGTCATGACTTCGCGCGCCAGCGGCCCGTTGATCAGCAGGCTGGTGAGCGGCTGGGCGTTGGTTGTGGTGATCGCCTGCATCGCGCGAAACTCTTGGATGCGCTTGTCGATCTGCTCGCGCCGCCGGAGCTGGTCGCGCTCCGCGTCCAATAACGCGCCGTCGCGCTTCAACAGGTAGACGCCGGTGGCGGAGTAGAGCGCCATCGTGCCGGCCAGAAAGACGGCGGCCGCGATCCACCACGGCTTCTTTTCGCGGAACACGACCTCGTCCTTGAGGTCGCCCGGCAGCAGCGAGAGCGTGGTCTTGCCCTGTTCCATCGCGGAGATCGCGAGGCCAAAGGCCATGTCGTAAACACCCGCATACGGCTTATAGCCGCCGTCGATATCTGGCAACTCCGTGACGTGCTGGACCGGCAGGAACAACTTAGCGGCGAGATACTCCTTGAGTCCCTTGAGCTGGGCGCCGCCGCCGGTGATGATGATACGCGCGACGGTGAACTTCCGGTCTTGGAACTGGCTGCGATAAACGCCCATGCAGGCGTTGAACTGCGAGACCCAGCGGTCGGCGGCGAGGCGCAGCGGCTCGCAGCAGGCGTCGCTCTCGCGCAGCCCGCAATCGACATGTTTGCGCACCTCGGCCTGCACGGCCGGCAGGCCGGTGGACTGGGCCACCGCATCCGTGAAGAGCTTGCCGCCCGCCGCGAGGGAACGCGCGAAGAGCAGCCCGTTGCTGACGCCGACGGCGACTTCGGTCTGCGCATGGCCGATGCTCACGTAACAGTAGGGCTCGTCGTGCTGCCCCGCGAGCGTTTCCATCGCATTGTACAGCGCGACCGGCGCGGCGATCAGGTCGGCCGGACGCAGATGGTTGCGGCGCGTCGCCTGGATGATCTCCTGGATCGAGGCCGGGCGCGCCATCGACATGATGTAACGCCGCACGCCCATTTCGAAGGGCGTGTCGAACGCGAAGACGTCATGCGCCATCTCGTCGCCGGCCATCTCGTTGAACTGGGCGATGTCCATGGCGGCGACCTGCTCGGGCGAGCGCGGGTCGTTGTGCATGATGCGACCGCTCTGGAAAACGGTCTGCGAGCCCGGCAGGGCGACCGCGCAGAACTGCTTCGCGATCCCGAGCTTGTCCACCCAGGCGGCGATCAGCTTGTGCGGATCCTCCTCGTCCATCGGCAGGGAGAAGGTTTCCGCGCGCGTCACGGCCGGCCGTCCGCCGCGGACGCCCACCCAGACGGCCCGCACGGAACGGGAGCCGACATCAAGGGCAATCATCTGTTTGGTGCGAGACATGGTTTCTGGATTCTGGTTACAGGTTACAAGTTACAGGTTACAAGTTACAGGTTACAAGTTACAGGTTACAAGTTGAGAGTTGAGTGTTGAACGTTGAGAGTTGAGCGGTGAAAGTTCTTTGGGGTCAGGGGGCTTTGAGGATGTCGGGGACCTGCGCGCCGGCCGGCACGTCGAGGCCGTAGCGTTCGAAGTCGTTCAAGGGGATCAGCTCCTCGCCCTTGTCGCTGATCAGCGTTGCGGTCACGAAGATCAGGATGTTTTTCGTCGTTTCGTTCTTGTTCTCGTTCTTGAAAAGATAGCCGAGCAAGGGCAGTTTGGAGAGCCAGGGCGTTCCCGAGGTGTCTTGGTTCTTGCTGGCGTCCACGAGGCCGCCAAGCACAACCGTCTCGCCGCTTCTTACAACGGCTTCGGTCTCGATGTATTGGCGTGAAATGATGGGGATCTCAATGGCCGGCTCGTTTTCCACATTGTCGGCGCTGTCAAGGCTGCTGAGACGATACTTCTTCCACTCCTTGATGGAGCTGATCTCGGGACGAAGCACCATGTTGATGGCCGAGAGGTCCGCGCCGACGCTGGGGGTCACGATCAGCGAGTAGCCGGTCTCCACGATCGTGGGGCGATCGTAATCATAGGTGACGTTGTCGCGCGAGTCGCTGTTGTTGTATCCGCCGCTGGTCATGATGTCGGTCTCCACCTCTTCGAAGTAAGAGGTGTCCTCGCCCACGCGGAAACGCGCCTCGCGGTTGTTGAGTGTGGTTACGCGCGGCACCACCACCGTCCGGCTGTCGCCGGTTTTTTCGAGCGCGTTCAGAACCGCCTTGAGCGCGGTGTCGCCCAGCAGGAACTGATAGGCGAGGCTGCCGCCGCCGGCGCCGTCATCCCCAACGCCAGAGAAGGCACCGGAAAGAACGTCGCTGCGGACCGGCGTGACCTTGGTGCCGCCGCGCTGCCACGGGTCTGTGGCACCGAGCGAACCGGGCTCGAACTGAGAGGTGCCGCGGTTGTCGATCAGCCACTCGATGCCGAGTTCACGCAGGTCGGTGACGGTGGTGGTGATGAAACGGGCTTCGATCAGCACCTGCACCGGGCGCAGGTCCATCGCCGCGATCAGCTCTTCGACCAGCGCGAGATTCTCCAATGAGTTTTTGACGATCAGCGCATGCACCTTGTCGTTGAAAATGAAGTCCGCGCCCTCGGGTTGCGGCACGAAACGCTCGATGGCTTCGAGCAGGCCGACCTTGGGTTCCGCGCCCGGCTGTTGCTCTTGCTGCTGGTTGTTGGAGCCGCCGCTGCCGCGCTCCTCCGGGCCTTTGAAGAGTGAAACCCCTTGGGCGGACTTGCCGAGCTCGGAGCCGACCATTCCCTTGCGCAGGCGGAAGACGCGGGTCTTCATGGGCGGCACGCCGGCCGCGGGCGGCTCTTTCTGGGTGATCCAGACCAGGTTGCTGTAGACGGAGAAGCTGATGTCGAGGTTCTTGTCGAAATACTCCAACATCTCGATGAGCGGCGTGTTGTCAAAACGCGCCGTGATCTTTTTGGTGCTGACGATCTCGCTGTCGGCGATATAGTTGATGTTGGTGGACTTTTTGATCTCGGCGATGATGGCGTTGACGTCGGCGTTGTCAAGGGTCAGGCTGATCGGCTCCAACAGCGCTTTCTGCATCCCGGTGAGCGGGGTGGCGATCGTTTCGGTTTCGCCCATCACATGCTGCTTCTGCCGGTAACGCTGCGGCAAGGCGGCGAATCCGAGCGCATCGGCCGAGCTGAGGTCAACCGTGGCCTCGGCTGTTTTGTTGGCGGCTGCGAGCCGTTCCTCGGCCAGGCGCAGGTTGATGCGGCGCTGCAGGTCGGCGAGCCCCACCGCCTCGGGGTCCTTGCGCGTGATGTCGATGCAGGCGGTGATCGCCTCCTGCGTCTTGCCGGCCGCGAAGAGCTGCTCGGCGGCGGCCACGGCGGGCGAGAGGTCGCGCGTCATGCGGGCGCGCAACTGTTCCAGGCCCACGGCGTCAGGCGTCTTCGCGGCCAGCGCGGTGCAGGCGGCCAGCGCCTCCTGCCGTTGGCCGTTCTCGAAGAGACGCTCGGCCTCCAACACCTCGGGCGACAGGCGGCGGGCCACGCGGCTCTGGAGGTCTTGCAGGCCGGCGTTGACCGCCGCGTTGGTCGAGGGCGCCACGCTGGCCACGATGAAGGAGCGCAGGTAGCCCTGCTCGAACAGGCGCTCGGCCTCGGCCACTTCCGGCTCCGACTCGGCCGGGCCTTTGCCGTACCAAGGGGCTTGCTGGCTGGTGCACCCGACAACAAGGGCCAGCGCGGTCGCCAGAATGATGCAGGAGGCAGGATAGACGATGTTTTTCATAAGCGTGCGGTGTTTCGGTGTTCGTTCATAGGGGCGCGGCAAGCCG
>JAQUEX010000137.1 GCA_028684935.1 Kiritimatiellia bacterium
TTCGGACAAGCCCTACGCGCCGCAAATCCTCGCGGTGGTCGACGAAGACAGCTTCAATTTCCTTGCTGGGAACGCCCGTTCGCTGACACATCCGCTTGTCTACGCTTCGAGACTCGCTTTCGGGCGTTGCGGCGCGCCGTATGGGCAAGTGCTGCTGGACGATGTGGCGTCCGGACGTTTGAACGCGCCCTTGCAGTTTTTCCTGGCGGCGTGGTCGCTGACCGATCAGCAGCGCGAGGGATTGCGGAAAAACCGTGCTCCGGGCACCACGCGCGTCTGGTGCCACGTGCCGGGAGTCCTGCGTCCGACAGGTTTTTCGGTAGACGGCATCCGAGAGGTGACAGGCTTCAGCGTCAAACCGGTTCAGTTGGACAAGGCGGCGGCTACGCCGACCGCCGACGGGAAGGCTTTGTTGGGGCTCTCCAAGGCATGGGGAGGCGCCACGAACGCCTGTCAACTCTTCAGCATTCTTCCTGCGCCAGGCGATCGGGTTCTGGCGAATTTACCCGACGGCAGCCCCGCGCTGGTGCTTCGCGAGACACGCGAGGGGAAAGATGTGTTTCTGGCGGTCCCGGCCTTAACGCCTGAACTGATCAGCGGTCTGGCGAAAATCAGCGGTGTGCATCTCTACACAGAATCCGACGCCGCTGCCGTATGGGTCCACCAGGATCTGGCCAGCATCCATGTTCTGACAAACAGCAGCACATTGAAGGTGTCTTGGCCGCAGCCCGGAACCACACTTGATCTTTACAACGGCAGGCGATACGGTCCCGGCGTGACGGCCGATCTGCCGGTCCGTCAAGGCGAGACGTTGCTGTTGCAACACCGGTAAAAAAGGAGACGGAACATGGAGCCTCTGGTGGTAAAAAAGTTGAGCGCCGTGCCGGGCATGCGTCTGGCCGACATCGCTGAACGTCTGAATGCCGAGACAACCGAGAACCGCGTGGCCTGCGTCAACTGGCCTCAGTATCCCGAGTGTCCGCAGGTCTCGTTCCGTATCGGCCATGCCGGTGGCGAACTGTGGCTGGCGTTCGCGGTGCGCGAGTCCCGCGTGCTGGGGCAGCAGACGCGTGTCCACGGGGATGTCTACATGGACAGTTGCGTCGAGTTTTTTATCTCGTTCGACAACGAGGCCTACTACAACCTCGAAATGAACTGCATCGGCACGCCGCATCTGGGATACGGGCCGGGGCGCGCGAACCGGCGGTTTGTGCCGTTGCCGCTGATGCAGCGATTGGAGATCCAGACGTCGCTGGGGTGCGAGCCGTTCGCCGAGCGGGTGGGGGATGTCACGTGGACGCTGACGGCGCGCGTGCCGACCGCCTGCTTCGCCTTTGACGCATTGACCGGCCTGGGCGGACGGGCGGCGCGGGCGAATGCGTATAAATGCAACAGCGGTGCATCGGTCAAGCACTACGTGACCTGGCGGCCGGTCCATACGCCGGCGCCGGACTATCACCGGCCTGAATTTTTTGGGAATATCCGGTTTGAATAAACAAGGACGCGCCATATGCTGACTCTCGTCGACTGGCTGATTATCGTGTTTTTTTTCGCGGTGCTGATCGTGATCGGGGGCGTAACCTCCCGGCGCGCGGGGTCCAGTTCCAAGGAATTCTTCCTGTCGGGCAACGCCATGCCGTGGTGGTTGCTGGGCATCTCGATGTGCGCGGCGACCACATCGACCAACTCGGCGAATCTCTTCACCGAAATCATCCGTAAGAACGGGATTTCCGGCAACTGGGTCTGGTGGGCCTTCCTGCTGACCGGGATGCTGACGGTCTTTGTTTACGCCAAGCTCTGGCACCGCACCGGCGCCAAGACCGACATCGAGTTCTACGAACTGCGCTACAGCGGCAAAGCCGCCGCTTTCCTGCGCGGGTTCCGCGCCCTGTATCTGGGCGTCTTTTTCAACACGATCACCTCGGCTCTGGTGATCCTCGGTGCCATCAAAATCGGCGTTGTGATGTTTGACATCTCTCCGTTGGCCATCATTCTGATCACTGCGGCCGTCACCGTCGTCTACAGCGCGCTGGGCGGCATGCGCGGCATCGTCATCGCCGACTTCTTCCAGTTTGCCGTTGTGCTGATTGGCTCTGTGGCAGCGGCTGTGTTCGCCGTCAGATTGCCGCAGGTCAACGGTGTCGCCAACCTGTTCTCGCATCCGGACATCGTTCCTAAGCTGCGGTTCCTGCCGGATTTTGCCGACACCGACCTGCTGGTCTCGGTTTTCATTATCCCGGTGGCGATCCAATGGTGGAACGTCTGGTATCCGGGGTCGGAGCCCGGCGGCGGCGGCTATATCGCGCAGCGCATGCTCTCGGCCAAGAACGAGCGGCAATCGGTGGGCGCCTCGCTGTTTTTCAATGCCGTGCATTACGGACTGCGCCCTTGGCCGTGGTATATTGTCGCCTTCTGCTCGCTGCTGGTCTTCCCTGATCTGGATGCCTTGCGTGCCGCCTTCCCGAATGTCGACGCGCGCATCATGGGGCATGACCTCGCCTATCCGGCCATGCTGACCCTGATGCCGGCCGGGATTGCCGGACTGGCTGTGGCCTCGCTCCTGGGGGCGCTGCTCTCCACCCTGGCCTGCCACCTGAACTGGGGATCGTCCTACGTGGTGAACGACGTGTACAAGCGGTTTGTCAACCCGGAGGCCACGGAACGTCAACTGGTGTTGGTCGGCAGAATCACGACGGTCTGCCTGATGGTGCTGGCCTGCCTGCTGGCGCCCTTTCTCGAGAGCGCCAAAACCGCTTTCGACCTGGTGCTGCAAATCGGCGCGGGCACGGGCCTGCTTTTCCTGCTGCGCTGGTTCTGGTGGCGCATCAATGCATTCAGCGAGATCACGGCCATGGCGGTTTCGTTCTGCGTGGCTGTATTCTTCCAACTGGTCTATCCGCATCTGGGCGGTCCGCCTGTAGCCCAGTGGCAGCGGCTGGTTATCGGCATCATTGTCACGACCGTCGCGTGGGTCGGCGTCACGCTGTTGACCCGTCCGGTGGATGACCAGACGCTCTTCCGTTTCTGCACGCTGATCCGCGCGGGCGGTCCGGGCTGGAAAAAGATCGAGGCGCGCGCGGCGGCATTGGGCACGCCCATTGCCCAGTCTCATGAGGCCTGGCCCGTCCCGTCCGGTCTGCTCTGCATATCCCTCGCCTGCTGTGCGGTCTATGCCGTCATGTTCGCCGTCGGGTCGGGGCTGTACGGCTACGCTGTGCGGTCTGCCTGCCTGTCGGGCGTGGCGGTGATCGCGACGATCACGCTTTTCAAAGTCTTGTCGGCAAAGCAATCGAAAGAAGGATGAATACGATGGATGCAAAGGAAGTCAAGGATCACGCTAGGAGGCTCGGTGCCGACCTGGTCGGCATCGCGCCGATGAGCCGGTTTGAGGGTGCGCCCAAACAGATGGACGCGCGCTACATCTTCCCCGGCGCGAAGTCGATGATCGTGCTAGGATTCCGCATCGCGCGCGGCACGCTGCGCGGGATCGAGGAGGGCACGCTTTTCAGCAATTACCCCTCGATGGGCTACGCCGCGCTGAATCAGGTGTACGGGCCGATGGTGCTGTGGAACCTGACGCGCCTGCTCGAAGACGAGGGATACGAAACGATTCCCATGCTCAACGCCAACGGCGGCGAGGCCATCAATCCGGTGACCGGCAACTTCCGAAAAGGGTGGAGCCGGCCGGCGGCGGACGGCAAGCCCTATCCCGATGTGCTGGTGCATTTCCGCCTCGCGGCCTATCTCGCCGGTTTGGGTGAGATCGGCTGGAGCAAGGTTTTTCTCACGCCGGAGTTCGGGCCGCGCCAGCGCTTCGCCATCCTGCTGACCGATGCCGAGCTGGAGCCGGATCCGATCTTCGAAGGGAAAATCTGCGACCGCTGCAAGGCGTGTGTCACACACTGCCACGGCAACGCCATCAGCATGGACGAATCAGTGAAGGTCACGGTCGCGGGGCATGAACTGGAGTGGAACAAGCTTGATCCGTTGGCGTGCGAGAAAGGCATTCAGGGCGGAGCGAACAGAGAGCTGAGCCCTTTCGAAGGCGAATATCCCCGCATGTACGGCTACGGCCGCGCCATCGAAGGCGCGTGCGGCTGCATCCGCGCCTGCATGGTGCATCTCGAAGAACGCCGCACGATCAAGAACCTCTTCAAGAATAAATTCCGTTCCAGTCCGCAGTGGGAGATCGATCGCTCGAAACCGTATGAGCTTACGCCGGAAGTGGTCGAGTTTTATGAGAAAAGCGGCAAGATCGAGGATTTTGAGGCGTACATCACCTACAACAAACGGGACAACTACGGCACGGACAAGACGGATGGGAAAGTCAATCCGCTGGTCGATTGATCGAGCCTGTTCCATGATGATCGGGTCTCGCGGCAGAGCCCCGGACTCTGGTTAAAACAATAGAGGAGGAACGATGAAGAAGCGTGCAGTCTGCATCGCCGTTTCCGCGTGTGCGTGGTGCGTCATGTCTGCGCAGGTGGAGATCGTGTATACCTTCACCGGCAAACGGGTCGAAAAGAAGACCGTGACGATTGAACCGGACGAGGAGAATGTCGTGCGCGTGCATATTCCGCAAGCGGATCTGCCGCCGGGCCTCGACACCGTGACCGTCCTGCCGGATTTTGCGGCGGCGCAAGCGGGAGAGGAGGGCTACTTCATCATGCCGAACGGTGAATACGGCACCTTCCGTGAGCGGAACGGTGAAAGAACGGCGCGCGGCCCCATGCCGATGCCGATATTCGGCATGAAAAATCCCCGTTCGACTTTCGTGGCGATCGTGACCGGCACGCCTTATGACTTTACCCTGATGACCACCGCGAAGGACGGGCGCTACACCATTCTGCCGCGTTTCGAATATCGGGGCCGGCCCGCTTATGACGATCTTACGGTGGCGTATCATCTTTTGAAAGGCGAGCAGGCGGACTACTCGGGCATGGCCCGCAAATACCGCGACTATCAACTGGCACGCAAAGCCTGCGTGCCGCTCAAAGAGCGGATGAAGACACGCCCCGAACTGGCTTATGCCGCACGCAGTCTGGAAGTGCGCATCCGGCAAGGATGGAAACCCGTGCCCACGCCCGTGGAGCACCAGACTAGACACACAGAGCCGCCCATGAAGGTCGCGGTGACCTTCGACCGCGTCGGCGATATTCTGGACGAGTTCAGACGGCAGGGGGTTGACCGTGCGGAAGTCTGCCTTGTGGGGTGGAATCAGAAGGGGCACGACGGACGCTATCCGGATCTTTTCCCGGTCGAAGAACAGTTGGGCGGCGAGGTTAAACTCAGAGCGCTGATCAAGAAAGCGCAAGCGATGGGCTTTCAGATTGTCTGCCACAACAACAATTCGGACGCCTACATGATCGCCGACTCATGGGATGCGGAATTTATCGCCAAAAACCCGGACGGAGCCCTGTCCACCCATTCGGCATGGAGCGGCGGCCGGATGTACAATATCTGCCCGCAGCGCGCCTACGAGCGTTTTCAGCAGAAGGATATGCTCGCGATCGCCGATCTCGGGTTTCGTGGCCTGCATTACACGGATGTGGTGACGGTTGTGCCGCCGCGCCCCTGTTATGACCCGCGCCATCCCGTCAACCGCAATCAGGCCGCCCGCTGGGTCGGGAACATGCTGGCGGGAGCACAGTCTGCGTTCGGCGGTGCAGCCTCAGAGGGCGGCCATGACTTCTGTTGCGGCGTCTTGGATTACGCGCTCTATGCCTCTATCGTGCCGCCCAAGCCGCACCCGATGGTCGACCGCTTCGTGCCCTTCTGGCAACTGGTCTATCACGGCATCATCCTGAGCAACCCGTTTCCGCCCACCTGCAACTATACGATCAAAGATGCTGCCACGCGCCTGATGCTGACCGAGTTCGGCGGGCGGCCGTTCTTCTACTACTATTCCAACTTCCTCGACAAGGGTAACGCCTGGATGGGCACGGCAGATATCACCTGCGAGAATGACGAGGCCCTCAAGGCGAGTGTCGCCAAAATCAAAGAGGGCTATGACGAGTTCACAGCGCGCGCGCGTCTCCAGACTGAATTCATGGACCGTCACGAGCGTGTGGACACGGATGTGTACCGGACCGTGTACTCGGACGGTTCTGAGATCGTCTGCAACTACCGGCAGACCGCATTCGTCTACAAGGGGCGAACGGTCGCGCCGCTGCGGCATATCTTGATAGGGCCGTGAAGGGTAGCCCGAGCCACACGCCGGCGCCGGTGCGGATGCGATTCAGCTTTGTTGAATTCGCACCCAAAGGGGGAGCTGGGATCGAGGAGATAGGAGTAAAACGTATGAAGTGCGGTAAAGTGCTGGGGCTGAACTTCTGCCACTGCCGTTTCTACAAGGGCATGGGCTGGGACTTCGAGTCGCGCGATTTTCCCAACGTGAAACGCTTGGTCGAAAACGCCCATCGCCACGGCGTGCGCGTACTGGCCTATGTGCAGTTCTCGACGCTGTATTATGAAACGATGCTCGAAGAGATTCCCGATCTCGCCGATTGGGCTGCGATTGACGAAAACGGCAAGAAGCGCACCTACCACGGCGATGGGTATTACCGCTGGATGCCCTGCATGAACGCGCCGGGCTTCGAGCCCTATCTGAAAAAAGTGATCCGCATCGCGCTCAACGAAGGCGGCTTTGACGGCGTGATGCTCGACAATGCCTTTATGTCGCCCTGCCACTGTTCCCGCTGTACCGCGCTTTTCCGCGAATACCTGGCCCGGGAGCCGGATCCGGAACACCGTTTCGGCATACCGACCGTCCGTCATGTCATGCCGCCGCCTCCGCGCAAGCCCGCTTACGGCGAGCTTCAAGACCCGGTCGAACAGGCGTGGATCCGGTTCCGCAGCGAACGCCTGACCACCCTGTATGAGCGGCTGTATGCCTTCACCAAGAGCTGCAACCCGAAGGCGGTTTTCTCCGCCAACATCTGCAACATCCGGCGGTCGAATATGGCGAACAGTGCGGCCTTGGACATGCATGGTCTCGGGGCGTGTTTCGATCTCTACGTGTCGCAGTCCGGCAACGCGCCCGGGCTCGCGGACGGCTGCATCATCAACCGCATCCGCGAGATGAAGCTGGCGAAAGTTCTCAGCACGCCTATTCTTGCACTTTGCGATGAAGATGCCGGGTTGTCAGATGAAGCTGATTCAAAATATTTCCTTCCGCTTATGGAAGATGCTGTTTTTGGGGGTATCCCCACTGACCGCACGGTCATGAAACCAGACCGTAACAGGGTGTCGCCCGAACTTGTCGCCTTTCGCCGTCCGCTGCTCAAGCGGTTCAACACGACCCTTCGTGAAAACCGCGAAAGTTTTTCCGCACCGACATACGCGCCCCTGCACCTGCTCTATTCCCGAGAATCCATGATGTTTTCGGAGAAAGCGTACCGGGCTGTTCTCAGCGCAGAGGAGATCCTGCTGCGGAATCACCTGCCCTACGGGCTGCTGCCCACCGCCGCCGGCAAACCTCTGAAAATACCCTCGGCTTGCAGCGTCTTGCTGGTGTGCGATCAACGCTGTCTCTCGGAGTCCGAGGTGGCTGCGCTGGTGCAGTTCGCCACGCGCGGCGGACGGCTGATCGTCACCGGTGAGTCGGGCGCATACGACCCCAGTTACCGCCAGCGGCGCGAGAACCCGCTCGTCAATGGGCTCGCCGGCTGCGGTAGCGCCGTGTGCCGGACCGGAGTCGACACGGCACCGATCAAAGGAACGGGGTGGACGATTCAGGTGGGCGCACCGACCGATGGCGGCCGCCGCCTGCTGGAAGAGATCAATAAGCTATGGCAGCCCGAACTCAGCATTCAGGCGCCGGCCACTGTTTTTGCGGAAGTCAAGCGTAGCGCCAATACCTTCCATGTTCATTTGCTGAACTACGCCAAAGAGCCGGTCGCGCAGGGCGCGCGAATCGGAATCAGGGGAAAGCATGCGGCCCGGGCCGTTTGCACGTTTGCCGCCCCGCTGGAAAACCGCCTGTCGTCACCGGTCGCCGCAAAAACCTCCGGCGAGGACGTCGGCACATTTGAGCTTCCCGCGTTTCGCGAATATGCTTTGCTTCGGATCGATTGTCCTGCCGCATCGGAAAGCGGCCGACCGGCGGCATCGACGGCAACGCCGTGAGGCTTGAAGAGTGGTATCGCTGGTTCGAGGACTGGACCGAGGACGCGACCGCGGCCCGCTACGACCACGCCGAGCGCGTGGAGGAGCTGCGGGCTGCGGTTGAGAAGGCAAACAATCCGGGAAAGGAAAAAGCCCCGCAGAAGGCAGGGTAACGCCCCTGTTTGCGCGAGGCGCTTATACTCTTCATTATCGGCCCTTTTGTTCCTGTTTTGAGGTTGACGATTTATCTGCGGGGGTTTATGGTACGAATGAATTTATATCGGTGGCTTTTCATGCGTAAACTCTGCCTTCTCGCGCTGTCGTTTTCGGTCCTGTCCGCGGCAGCCGTGACGCTCGACTTGATGCGTCTGCCCGCGCCGTCCTACGCGGACCGCGAGGCGTCGGGCGACGCCGCGCTGCCGCCCACAAACCGGATGGACAA
>JAQUEX010000138.1 GCA_028684935.1 Kiritimatiellia bacterium
ATGCTGAGCAGGCCGACCACGGGCTCGGTGCGTTTCAGCACCGCGTGCGAATAGGCGCTGCCCATCACCGCAAACTGCGCTAACCAGGTCTCATGGCAATCGGTGTTGGCGCCCGCATCAAGCAACAGCAACGGTCGGTTGGGCTGGCGCGTCGGCAGGACCGTCGCGATGGCCGGCCGGAGCACGCCAGACGTGCGCCCGAGGCAGAAAACCGCCGCCGCCGCGACCGCGCCGGAATTACCGGCAGAGACCATCGCGTCGGCCTGTTTGCTCTTGACGAGTTCCATGCAGATGTTGATCGAGCACTGCTTCTTTTTCCGCACGGCCGTGGCCGGCGACTCGTCCATGCCGATCGACTCCGGCGCATGAATGACCTTGAGGCGGTTCGGGTCGGCGCGGGGGTATTTGCCCAGCTCGGCGCGAATCGCCGTTTCGTCCCCGACCAAAAAAATACAGGAGACGTCCTTTAATTTCAAAGACGCCTCGACCGCACCGTGCACGATCTCGTGCGGCGCATGATCGCCTCCCATCACATCGAGCGCAATCCGCATCGTCAGTCCTTCGTTCGTTGTCCAATCACGCAAAGGGTTTCCGCCGCCGGCGGAAACCCTCTGCAATGTTCGCTTGTCAGACCGAAACGACGGCGGCTTACGCCTCGACCGTCAGGACCTTGCGCCCTTTGTACATGCCGCACGACGTGCACACACGGTGCGTCTGCTGCGCGGCGCCGCAGTTCGGGCAGGCCTGCACCTGAGCGACTTCCGCCTTGATGTGCGCTTTGCGCTGGCGAATCCGCATTTTCGACTTTTTCCTTTTTGGAACGGCCATTTGCTTCTCTCCTTACTTCTCTCTCGGTCGTGCGCGTTTCGGGCGCGACGCATCCAAATCCGTTTTCAACACGTCCAGCGCCGCCCACCGGTTGTCCTTGCCCAGTTCATGGCACCGGCACGTGGTTTCGTTCAGGTTCGCCCCGCAGGCCATACAGAGTCCTCGGCATGACTCGCGGCAAACCGGATACCCGGGAAGGGCAAGAATGATAGCTTCCCGGACCTCTTCGGTCAAGTCCACGTAGTCTGTTGCCGCATTTATTTCGTGGGAACAGATAAACTCGGGGTCGGCGACCTCGGTCGCAAAGCTCTCCGCGCACCGCGAACAGACGCAGGTCAGCCGCTGGCGGACCTCGCCGCGCACCAGCAGTTCCGAGCCGATAAGCTCGACCTTCAACGCGTAGAGCATGCCGCCTTCCGGCGCCACGAATTCACTCTCGCCCAGATCCAGCAGGTCCGCCGCGGTCTCGCCGCGGTACCATTCGCCGCCCTTGGCGAGGCGCGCGACATCAACGATCAAACGCCCCTGTGTTTCCAACGCCGCCTCCTGCCCGGATGTGCTGCTCCGGATGCTGGCGCATGTGCGCCTCGATGTAGGTCTGGACCGGCTGCGGCACAAACGCGCGGGTATCGCCGCCGTAGCGCGCGATCTCGCGGATCGTGCTGGCCGTCACGTAACTGTAATTCTCGTTCGGCATCATGAAGAGCGTCTCGATTTCCGGATCCAGCTTGCGGTTGGTCAGCGCCATCTGGAACTCGTACTCGAAATCCGAGTAGACGCGCAGGCCGCGCACCACCACACCGATCCGGTTGCGCCGGCAGTAGTCGACCAACAGGCAGTCCAGCCGGTCGATCTCCACGTTTTTCATGCCGGCCTCGTCCACGCTCTCACGGATCATCGCCATGCGCGCGTGCAGGTCGAACATGCCGGTCGCCTTGATCGACACGCCGGCCACCACGACGATCACCTTGTCAAACAGGGACGCGCTGCGCCGCAGCAGATCAAAGTGGCCCAGCGTCAGCGGGTCGAACGTCCCGGGATAAACCGCGATTTTTTCCATACGCTCACTTTCGGTAAAACACCTGTCATCCGGCGGCCGCCGCGCCGGTCATCCGGTAGATCGCCAGCCGCGTGTGGCCGTAGACCCGGTCGCGCAGCAGGGCCCAGCCCTCTGCCTCATCCGGCCGCCGCGACTCGGGCATCTCGGCCACGAACAGGCCGTCCACGCTCAGCACCCGGTTCTCGCGCAGCAGCCGCATCACATCGGCAAACCCCTGGTCGCGGCCGACCGCATACGGCGGGTCGGCGAAAATGAGCGTGGCCTGCCGCCCGCGCCCCGCGCCGTTGAGCCAGCGCGCCACCTCGCTGCAGACGACCTCGCCCGCGCCCGGCATCAGCGCCGCGACGTTCTCCTTGAGCACCGCCACGTTGCGCGGATCGCGCTCGACCCACGTCACGCTGCGCGCGCCGCGGCTGTACGCTTCCAGCCCCACCGCGCCAGAGCCCGCGAACAGGTCGATGAACACAGCATCCGGGATCGCCGTCATCACCATCGAGAAAAGCGCCTCGCGCACCCGGTCTTGGGTGGGCCGCACGTTGTCGCCCGGCGGAACCTTGAGCTTCCGGCCGCACATCTCGCCGCCTGATATTCGCATAGACGACTCAGTATAGACCATCGCCCCGTCCGGGCGCAACCCCAAGCCGGCGGTTGAACAGGGCCGACGTATCTAAAATTTGACTCATACCGTCAGAACTGCGGGTGTGACATGCACCCAGTGAGTGCCATGCAGTCGGCACTGCGGCATGATTTTTGTGGCCCCTCGTCCCCGTACCCGTTCACGTACACGTACACGACGGCCTCATCGCCTTCCCGTGACCGCGTACGGTCCCGCGACTGGCCGGAGCTTGCTCTCATCCAAATCGCTATCGGGATCGGGATCGTCCATTTTGAGCCGTCTCGCGCGGCTCTTCTCGCGATGGGGTCGCAAGATGTTCGATCCCGATAGCGATCCCGATCCCGATTTCGATGTCTACTCCCAACGTCAGCGTTGAAGGTTACTCCTTGATCGTTCAGCGGCGTAGCCGCGCGGCGGGCTTAATCGTAATCTTAATCTTAATCTGCTCGTCGCCGATTGTCGGCCTCATATTCGGCCGGCTCCTCATAAACACAATCAGCAGAGGTGCTGCGGATCAAGCCCACCAGCATCGAGACGATGGGCACCAACATCACTTTCCCCTGTTCGGCGCAAACAGGCATCTTCCTGATAGACAGGCAGCTTCTCGTGATCAAAGCCCCGTTTTCATGGGCGCAGTCTATTCTCGAGAAAGTCCGATGTGCAAGATTAAGATTAAGATTATGATTGATTGGCCCTTAACAGAACTGCCATGCGCCCGCAGTTGAACACCCGGACAGGCTGTGTTACACTCCTTGCCAAGACAGCGGGGTTTTGGGGTAAGGGGGGGCGATGCAGAGACACAGATTGCTGATGGCTGCGGGGGTCAGCGCGCTCATGGCCGTTCACGGACGCGCCGCGCTCTTGCAGGAGGCGTTAGACGGGCCGATGCGCGACTCGCCGGAAATCGTTTACTGCACGCGCGCGCGGTACGATGACGGGCACTGGTACGCCAATATCGGCTACTACTGCGATGATGAGGCCAAGAAGGCCTATGCCGGCAACGGCCAGCCGGATGCCGGCGTGCTGTACCGCTACAACCTGAAAACGCGGCAGAGCAGCGTGATCCTCGACGCGCGCGGCGGTAGCGTGCGTGACCCGCACGTCGATTATGACGGCCGCACCATCCTCTTCTCCTACCGGCCTGCGGGCACGCACCACTACCATCTTTATGAGATCCAGCCCGACGGTTCGGGCCTCCGGCAGATCACCGACGGCCCGTGGGACGACTACGAGCCGTGCCGCCTGCCGGACGGCGACATCCTGTTTGTCTCGACGCGCTGCCGGCGCTGGGTGAGCTGCTGGTACACCCAGGTCGGCATCATGTACCGTTGCCGGCCCGACGGTTCCGGCATGCGCTGCGTCTCCGCCAATATCGAACACGACAACACGCCGGCGGTGCTGCCGGACGGGCGCATCCTCTACATGCGCTGGGAGTATATCGACCGCTCGCAGGTTGAATATCACCACCTCTGGACCATGAACCCGGACGGCACCGGCGTCAATGTCTACTTCGGCAACATGCACTCTTGGACGGTGATGATCGACGCCCTGCCGGTGCCCGGCACGCAAGAGGTGATCGCCAGTTTCTCGCCCGGTCACGGCGCGAATGAGCACGAAGGCTTCGCCACGCTCGTCTCGCAGCAGCACGGCCCGGATGCGCAGGACGCCGCCGTACGCATCAAACACGCCGGACGCATCCGCGATCCCTATCCCGTCTCCCGGGACCTTTTCCTGGTTGCCAAAGGGAAGTCGATCGCGTTCCTGACGCGCGACGGCAAAGAGGAGACGGTCCTGACCGACCCCGCCACGCCCGTCCACGAGCCGCGCGTGCTGCGCCCGCGGCCGCGCGAGCCGGTCATCCCGTCACGCGTGACCCCCGGCACGCCCAACGGACAGTTCGTGCTGCTCGATGTTTACGAGGGACGAAACATGGAAGGCGTCAAACGCGGCGACATCAAGAAGCTGCTCGTGCTCGAAGCGCTACCTAAACCCGTGAACTTCAGCGGCGGCATGGATCTCACCTCCTGGTCGGGCACCTTCAATCTGGAACGGGTGCTGGGAACCGTGCCGGTCGAGGCGGACGGCAGCGCCTCGTTTCTCGCGCCCGCCGGACGCCCGCTCTTCTTTGTCGCGCTCGATGCCGACGACCTTTCGGTCAAGCGCATGCAGAGCTTTGCGGACCTGATGCCCGGCGAGACCTTCACGTGCATCGGCTGCCATGAGACGCGCTCCGGTGCCGCCGAGGCCCGCCGCAGCGAGGCCACGCCGCTCGCCCTGCAGCGCGCTCCCTCTGTCATCCAGCCGTTCGAAGACCTGCCGGACGTGCCGGACTTCCAGCGCGATATCCAGCCGATCCTCGACCGCCACTGCGTCACCTGCCACAACCCGCAAAAGCGCGCCGGCACGCTCAACTTGGCGGCTGCCCGCGCACCGCGCTTTTCAAACGCCTACGTCGCGCTCCTGGCCCGCCGTCAGGTCGCGGATGGCGCCAACGGCCTCGGGAACCGCCCGCCGCGCACGATCGGCAGCTCGGCCAGCCCGCTGCTGGCGCGGCTCTCCGGCGGCCATCACGCGGTCAAGGTCTCGCCGCGCGAGTGGCGCATGGTCTGGTTGTGGATCGAGGCCGCCGCGCCCTATGCCGGCAGCTATGCCGCCCTGCGCAACACCGAAGAGCAACGCTACTACGGCCACGCGGGCAACAAGATCTTCGGCGAGTGCCGCGATGTTTTCAAACGCCGCTGCGCGGAGTGCCATAAGAATACGGCCGAGCAGAATGTCACGGGTTTCCCCTTCAACTGGGGGGTGCGGCGCGACAAGGAAAAGAAGAAACTGGGACGCCCCACCGGCAGTCATGAGCGCATCATCTTGCCGGATGACCCCGCACGTTTTTACGACGCCGGCGTGCTGGTCGATTACACGCGGCCCGCCTGTTCGAGCCTGCTGCTCGCGCCGCTGGCGAAGTCGGCGGGCGGCGCGGGACGCTGCGCGCGCGAGGTCTTCAAGGACACCGCCGACCCGGACTACAAAAAAATACTGGCCTCGATCGAGAGCGGCAAGAAGCTCTACGACGCGCGCCCGCCGTGGGGCGCGCCCGGCTGGCGGCCGAATCCTCAGTATGTGCGTGAAATGAAACGCTTCGGCGTCCTGCCTGCCGCGTTTGATCCGGAGACCGACACGCTCGATCCGTTCGCCACCGATCAGGCCTACTGGCGCTCGCTCTGGCCGGTGCCGTGACCGCCCGCCGAGCGGAGGCCGATGTCACTTGCGAAGCAGGGCGTCGGTCTCGGCGAGCGTGAAGCGCGTGCTGACCACCGAGTGCTTGCGCGTGTCGTTCCAGTATTTCAAATAAGTCGTCGCGACGATCGTGCCGTCCGGCAGCAGTTCGACGCCGGGATAACCGAGATCAAAGAGCGTGTGGCCGTGCAGCAGCTTGACGCGGTACTGGCCCGGCCGGCCTTGCCGGATGTCGTCGTAGGTGCCGACCCACGCCACGAAATGGCCCTTCGAGGGCGAGTGCGGCGCCTGGTCACGAAACGCGATAGCCAGCCGCCCGTCCTGCGTCCGGACGCCCATGTGTCGGTCGCCGGTCAGTCCCCATGCCGTGTCCGACGGCGCGCTCCACGTCGCGCCTTCGTCGCGGCTGAACATCTGAAGGCTGTAGCCCGCATGGGTGTTCTCGCGCATCAGGCAGCACAGTTCGCCGCCGTCGGGCGAGCGGAACACAAAGGGCTCGCACGGTTTTTTGCCCGCCACGCGCGCGACCGAGCGGGGCGCCGACCAGGTGAAGCCGCCATCACCGCTCAGCGTCTGCATGACCTCCAGGTACGCGCGCCCTTCACCTTTCCCCTCGGCCCGGTGGTACAGCCCCAGGTAACGGCCGTCCTTCAGCCGCACCATGCTGCTGAAGGTCATCACGCAGTAGAACGCCTCGCCCAAGGGCGGCATCTCCCGCCATGTCTCGCCGTCATCCTCGCTCATGATGCTGGGCATCGGCGCGCCTTGGCGCGTGCCCTTGGCGGCGGACCAGACCCACAACCGCGCCTTGCCCTGCACGTCGACCAGCCGGTAGATGCTGGGACAGTTCTGGTGCGTCCGGTAGCCTTCCGGCAGGTGCGCGTCCAGCCGCTCCCACGTGCGGCCGCCATCGCGGCTGCGCGCCATGGGGCCGGCCGCGCCGCCGTGATTGACGCACCACACGCAGAAGATCGTCCGCCCGTCCGGCAGCGACACCGTGGTCGGATGCCCCTGGTAGACCTCGGGCGTGCCCGCGGCAATCACCACCTGACGCGCCGGGTCCTGCGACAGATCGACCAGCGGCAGCTTGGCCTCCGCCTTCCAGCGGGCCTCGTGCGCCACAACTTCAGCCATGGAGGTAAAGGCCGGCGCGGTGACCGAGAAATCCACCACCTTCATCACGCTGCGCCAAGGCCGCAACGCTACGGGGCCGAACCGCTTGCGTCCGTCACGCGCCTGCAGGACCGTCTCGCCCGCGACCGTCACCGTCAGTTCGCCGTCACGCCGCACGACAAGCAGATCAAACACCTTGCCGCCGCGGATGCCCGCAGGCGGATCGCGTTCCAGCTTGTCACCGGAGAACAACTGCCCCTCCATGAACATTTTGCCCGAGCCGCCCTCAAGCCCGATGTGATGACGCTCATCGATGACCACGGAAGCGGCCGAACGCTCAAGCCCTTCGACCGACATCCTGAGCCGGACGACGATATCGTTTCCCTCCGGAATGCGGTCGCCGTAAAACAGGGCGTTCGGATGGCGCAGCACCACCGTGCCGCCCGACTCCTCCCATGTCGCGTCAGGGGCCGCCACGCAAAGTCCCAGCGCCTTGCCGGCTTTGATAAAGACTGCCTCTTCCGCGCCCGCTGATAAGACGCACAACGCACCTGCCAACATCCCCCGCACAAAAAAAGTCCTCATGTGTTTTTCTCTTAAGGCGCTTTCGGAAAATAGCCGGCCGCGTCGCGTCCGTTCAGCAGCCAGCTCAGATTGAACGCGACGATCCGCACCGATTCGTAGCACTGTTTGGCGCCGGCTTCGAAGACCAGGAAGATCCGGCCCTGTCCCGGTGTCCCGGTGCGCCCGACCCCCAGATTGGAATAGGCGCTCGGGCCGTCAAAAACCAGGCGTTTCACCGGCCACGTGGCGCCGCCGTCAAAGCTCGCCCACACGCTCACCTTCTCGCGCCCTTTGCTGGTGGAGGCCCCGACTTGGCGCGGCATCTCGCCCGCATCGGTGTCGAGGTTGCTGTAAACGAGAATGTCGCGCCCGGCGATCGGCAGGCGCAGCATGCCGCCCATGCAGCCGTATGAAGAGCCCCGCACGCCGTCGGGCAAGTCAGGACTGCGCGACGCGTTGATCCAAAGCTCGCCGCCGTCATGGCTCCACGCGAAGAAGCGGTTGCCGGGGCTCATGTGCTCGCGCGAGTTATAGAGAATACGACCGTCGGACAGCTCAGCCAGCGTGGCCTCGCCGGTTCCCATCACCGGGAACGGCTTGCTGGTCTGCCATACCTTGCCGCCGTCGTCGCTGAAGAGCGCGGTGCTGTAGTGGTACGGACGCCACGGCACATCGTTCGAATTCTTGGGGCCCATGATGCGGGCCGGCGTGAGCAGGCGTCCTTTGCGCGCGCCGAACGCGAGCGTGATGCCGGCCTGCATCGCGCCGACCCCTTCCAGCCCCGGCTTCAGGCCGAAGCCGTCGGGCCGCAGCTCGCATGTTTCGCGCGTCCAGGTGGCGCCGCTGTCGCGGCTGCGGAACAGCCAGCCCGCGCAGGGGTTGACGTAGAGCACGTCGCCGCTGGTCTCGTCGACCAGCGCGTTGCCGCCCTTCGCGTCCGGCGCGAGCAGGATCTCCGCATCCCAGGTGCGGCCGCCGTCCCGGCTGCGCCGGCAGGTGCCGCCGCCGGGCGATTGAAAGACGACCAGCGTGCCGTCGCGGGCGGCCACGATGCCGCCCCAGCCGCCGCGTCCCTGCCAGAG
>JAQUEX010000013.1 GCA_028684935.1 Kiritimatiellia bacterium
GGTTGAGCGGCAGGTGGTCCGCGTACTTCGACACGGCCAGATGCGCCAGCAGGCTCTCGTCGGCCAGGCAGCGCGGCACCAGCGCGTCCGGCACGGGGGCCGCGACGACGCCGTTCTCCTCCGCGCCGGCCGGGCTGCCGTACTTCAGGCGGCGCGTGACCTTCACGTAGATCTTGGACGGCTCGTACGCGACGCGCTCCGCGTCCTCGCAGCCGATCAGCGGCCGCGGCGTGCCGTCGGGAAGCGTTTTCTCCGCCTCGGGGACGTCGATGACCTCGACCACGCGCTCCAGCGTCGCGGGCAGCTCGCCGCGCCCGTGCGGCGCGGCCTTGCGCGTGTGGGCCGCGACTCCGGTCTCGGCGGCGGGGGCGGGCGTTGCGGGCGGGTTCTGCTCGACGGCCTGGATCGTCAGCGCGTCGAGCCACATCTGGTTCGGGTCGGTCTTCTCGGACTTGCGCCCGAACATCTGGCGCGTCAGCCACTCCACCTGCGACCGCAGCTTCCCGATCTGCTCCGTCAGCAGCCGCGCGACCTCTTCCTTCTCGGAGCGCAGGCTCGCGATCAGCGTCCGCTGCGCTTCGATGAGGCGCAGCAGGGCGGCCTCGCCGCCTTCGATCTCAGAGCTTGTCGCCGCAGGTGTTTCCGTCATTTCCGCCATCGCCTTCCGATGTACGGAGAATCGCAGAAAAGCCCTTTGTTTTCCAGCCGAAACGATTAACAATCGATCGACAGATTATCGACAGGGACGCCATCTCGGGCTGCGCGAGACCACCTTCGCGCGCACCCCTTCGAGCAGCAGGGCGAGTTCCTCGCGGCCGATCTCCTCGGGCCCGTCCGGGCGCGGCGCGAAGCGGCCGCGCTCCAGCCGCTTCGACCACAGCGCCAGCCCGTCGCGCTCCCAGTACAGCGCCTTCACGAAGTCGCGCCGCCGGTTCACGAACACGAACAGGTCCCCCGAGAGCGGGTCACGCCCCAGCTCGCCGCGCACGATCCCCGAGAGCCCGTCGAAGCTCTTGCGCATGTCCGTCGGCTCGCGCCGCAGGAAGATGCGCCCCGCGCCCGCGACCGCGATCATGGCGCGGCCAGCGCCTCCAGCGCCCGCAGCAGCGTCGCCGCGTCGAAGCCCGGCTCCACGCGCACCAGCCAGCGTCCCGCCTCGACGCACACGCCCGACGCGCGGCGCGGCGGCCGCAGCTCGACGAACCCGCGCGGCGCCGCGTCCGCCTCCGCGGGGTTGAGGGCCTTGCGCCAGTACGAGAACGTCCACACCGGTATCCCGCGCTCGCGGCAGTACGCCGCCGCACTTTGTCCGCACGCCTGCTGTCCGGCTATGATCCGCCGCCACTCCTCGCGCCGCGCCTCGCGCGCGCCCGCCGTCTTTTCCTGTTCCATGTCCCGTTCTTCCTTTCGCGGGACATCATGCCTCAGCCGCTGCAAATCCGGTAGACGTGTTTCGCCGGACGCTTACGGAGCAAAGACATGAAAAAGAAAGACACCGCCTCAAGAAGGCGGGCGGGGAAGTGTTTGCCTATTGACTCCGGCTCTAGGATGAGCGACCCCATTTCGCCCCCTAGCTGGTTTTGAGTGCCCGCTGACACAAAGACGCCAAGGCGCGAAGATGTTATTTCTTGTTTTCATCAGGAAGAAAGACAATCGTTTTTCCATATACAATGAAACGGGAATTTGTTTTCTCACAAACTCGCTTTATTGCTTTCAATAGAGTTTCACTATTCCAATTATCAGAGATAATCAGTGGTTCATTCTTTTTTATTTCTTCTTCTTTTACAGTTTTAATTTCCCCTGGAGACTTAACAGCAAAATTAATTCCGCTTTTACTTTTTAATTTTTCGGGAGCATCGTAGTCTTGTGAAACTTCGTAAAAAAAGTCAACTGCGTCAACAATTGTTGCTGGAGGACGAAATGTTGTTTCAGGAATGAGTATTTCATCAGCAAGCTTTAATATGTCCTTCTCGTGGGTGCTATCCACAACTGTAACTTCTCTTCTACAGTATTCATTGACTTTGAGAACGCCGTTGGAAAAAGAATAATTCCGGTTACTTAAAAAGCAAAGTGTTTCAAGAAATTCTTTTACTGTTAAATTTTGGGCTCTAAGGGCAAAGTTTTCTTTTGCCTGTGACTCGAGTGGTCTAATGTCTACCTCTGGCATTATCATATCTTCATACGACGATTTTCTGTCATCCGCAGATGAACACAGTACAAATAGAATCATGAAGAGTTGCATTACAGTGATGACTTTTTTTTTCATTGTTTTCCTTTCGCTAATCGGGATAGGAAGGGGCCTCGCAGCACCCACACCACTTTACAATCGCCGCAACCTGATAATGAGCCGAGTCAACCGAAGGAACGGCGTAACACACTTTTGGTTTTCTCCACGACCTCGCCGCTTTCGAGCAGCCAGGCGCCGACGACTATGTGCGCCAGGCCTTCAAGGCCTGGCGCGGGGCGCGCCCCCCGTTTCCACGAGCAGGGCCGCTGCCCTGGACAACAAGAATATCCTTTAGTTCCGTTCACTGCCACGGAGTCATTATAGCACCCCGCAGACGGGCGTGAAAGACCTCGCAGGAGCATATTCCACCCTGCGGGACATCTTGCCTCAACTGCCGCAAATCCGGTAGATATGTTTTGCCGTACGTTTTCGCCGCTCACCGTACCACCCCGCCAATGTGTTTCGCCAGACGCTTATGTCACGGCACCCAACCCTCGATCCACAATCGTCCTGCCACAAGATGTTGTGGCAGGTTGAATCAACTGCATATTCAGTTGTTTTTCTAAGGCACATATTTAGGAACCACCCAATCGTCAAGGGGGTCCTTCGTGCAACCAAACCCTGGAATCATTGGAGCATTTGGATCATTAAGCCGCTTCATTCTTGCATAAGTTAAACAATTACGATTCGATATATATTCATCCCTTGTTAGAGGTTTTTTGCTATCAAAAGCTTCTTTACAACATTTCATTTGTTCTAGATAGGCTTTGCATTCACTATCTTTTTGAGATATTTTAAAATCATTTGGATCATCTCCTAATCCAAAATCAGGAACCAATCCACCACTGACACATTTACAATCCTTCCAATAGCACCCTTGCCCTGGATCTAGATCTCCTATATGTGATTGTTCGTGAGCAAGGCAACATTTTTTTGGCCCCGTTATGGGGTTATCATTACATCCACCTGGCAACACCGTACATGTAGCGGCATCGCACTGTATATATCCATTGCCTTGGGTTACAGCGGATGGATCAGTATATAATCCGAGCAAATCAAAATTATAAACGGCTCCATTAAGGCAAAAACAATAATCTGAATCAATATTAAAGATTTTTTTATAGTATGCGTATGAAATTGCTTCATTATTAAGATAACTAATATTTCTATATTTTTTTCCTAATACAAGCTCTTCAAGTGGGTCTCTATTCAACCATCGGCCAAGCTCGGCCGCATAATAACGATAGCCATAAAAATACAAACCGACTTCATCTTCCAAGGACTTACTGCTAAAACGAAAACTGAAATCATCAGTATTTGTGCCGGATTCCCTCATAGAAACCCCAAAGGAATCATACTCATAATGCGCAACAACAGAACCATTAGAATCAACGTACTCAGTTATGTTGCCATTGGCATCCGCCGCCGCAAAAAATACTTTCGGGGACAAGTCAACTTGTTTATTTATCACGCTCAGCAATCCACCTACTCCACCTGCGCCTTGCAGAGAACCGGATAGATCGAGACCCCAAGTGTACAATGATGAATTTTGAATAGTGAATAGTAAATTTGTTGAAACCTGCTCACAGATCATGTTCCACCCGTCGTAGCTATATTTTGTGGATAGAGAGCAGGAGGGACTTGAATGGGCTGAAGTTGTTTTGGAAATACGTCGGGACTGCTGATCGTAAACAAATTTGCAGACAACCGCTGTTGTCAGGTTGGATGCAACCAACAGGCGGTTCTCGGCATCCCAAGTGTATACAAAACGACTGTCCTGAATGAGATTTCCGTCTAAATCATATGCCGGGGCTGCAACCATGTCTCCGGTGATATTGGTGTACTGATTCAGTCCGTTGGCCTCATAAGCAGTGACGACGGAATTTGTAATTACCTGATTGCGGTTGCCAATTGGGTCGTAAAAGTAACTGTAGGTTCCGGCTGCCATCATGGCATTAGTCACCTCTGAGAATTCGTTATAGTCGAACGAGTTCGCTTCCGTCGAGCCGCGATTGATGTAATAGTCATTACGGGTTATGCGGCGTCCAATGGCGTTATTCTCATATTCAAAAGAGGAAATGGCCGTATTGTTGAAACTGTTTGAAACAGCGTGAACCAAATTCCTGTTATCTTCGTAATAGCGTGACCAAGCGACGCCGGACTCTGTTGTCATGGAATGAACAATGTCGCTACCGGGGAGGTAGCTGTATGAATAATTATTTGAAACCATATAGGACACAGAGAACACTGAGGAAAACTGGCCATTTGTATTATAGGAGTAGAAAACTTCCTGAACAGGATTTTCAGGATTAAAGAGCGAGTAGCCGGTGTTGCGACCGAGAGTGTCGGTGTTGCGATCAATCTTCATTCCGTTCTGAATCTCATAGTCGAGTTCGAGGGTTGAAGAGGAGTAGACGAAGGTATTGGTTGAAACGGAACTTATAGCGGATATTTGGTTTCCGAGGCGGTCGTAGGAATAGGTTACATCGGGGGTAGAGTCGCTGTAGTCAACGTTGATGAGAGCACCTGCGTTGTTATAAGTGTAGTCTGTGGTTATGCCACGCGCCCAGATACGACGGACGAGTTTTCCGTACGGGGTATAGGTGTAAGAGGGACCGTTGTCTTCGGCGTAAAGCTTGTTGGTGAGAAGGCCGGTCGGTTCGTCATAGAGCCAGCGGGTTATGTCCACGGAAGAAGGATGAAGGATGAGGGATGAAAGGGTTTCTCCTGCGGGAAGCAGGGTCAGCAGGTTGGTTGACCTGTAGTTTTCATCGCGGGTAGTTGCCATGGCTATCTGGCGACCTTGTGAATCATATTCGTAGGCTACAGGATAAGAGCTACCCCATGTGGCAAGAATACGGTCATTCGTGTCGTAGGCGAAATGACCGGTGTTGTTGAGAGCATCCGTTACAGAACTTCTGCGACCAAATATGTCATAACCATAGGATGTGCGGTTATTTGCGGTATCCTCTGTATACGCAACTAAACCAACACTGGTATAAACAGTCGTTGACCCATTACCCCGACCATCTGAGATACTAGTCAAACGTCCCAAAGCATCATAAGTATAGCTGTTGGTGATGGACATCGACGAGACACTGGCCTGAGTCAACCCATTGACTTCCGTTTGAACGGAGGGCTGAACCGAGGTTGGGGTAAAAGATAGATGCGTCACCTTGCGGGCATCACGGTCCATCAGAGTTACGGAAGTGGAGATATTACCTCGGATATCGGCGGACTGAGAGAGGGAGGTCAGAAGGGTTGTGTCGTTTAACCACGAAGCGTACGAAGAATGAGTGGCGGAGAAAACGCCGCGGCCGGTTATCTGAACGCGCTGTATACCGGACGTGATTACTGTGGCGGCGTTCACTTCGGGATAGACCATGGAGTAGGTGATACTGAACCAGTCGTCGCCGATTTTTTCATAGGCGGTTGCAGTACCGGTGACGCGGTCGGGCCCGGAAAGGTCAATTGAACCGTCGAAATCCAGATCGGAAGCGGAGAGGATGCGGGCGCCGTCCGCACGATATGAGAAGAGATTTCTTGACAGAATTACGGGATTGACGGGATTGGAGCTTTCCACACTGTACTGTGTGGAGGAGACGAGATTTCCGGCAGTATTATAGCTGTTGGAGGTGACGAGCGTCGTTCCGCCGAAGCCGGGTTTGTAGGCAGCGACGGATCGGTCAAGGGTATCGGCAGCTTGAAGCTGCCAAGGGAAGTCGAGAAGTTCTAAAGTGCTGAAGTTCGGAAGTTCTAAAATTGACTGCACCGCGGCAGGCAGCGGGCCGTCGGCGGAAAGGGTCCAGCGGGTGCCGGCGGGGTTGACACCGTAGGCATAGGACTGTTTCACCACCCCGTTTTCGAGGACGCGCTTGGCCTGGCCGTCAAGATAGCGTTCCGTAACGGCGGTCACGCCGTTGGGCCGACGCACGGATATGGCGAGCGCGTCATAGGCGGTAACAGTGGGGTTGCCGAGACGGTCGACGGAGTTCGTCACACGCCCGACCGCGTCGTATGCGTTTCGGGAGGCGACGTAGCCGAGCCCCGACGCATAGTTCGTGACGGCGGTTGACAGCACGCGGCCCGCGAGATCGTGGGTGTAGAGCGTGGCGATGTCTTCCGATCCGTCGGCGGCCATTCCCTTTTTGGTCTCGCTGACCTTTTGCTTCAACTCATTATACCCGTAGACCGTAACAATGCCTTCAGCGGTGGTCGCCGATTCCTTGCCGCAGCAGTTCGCGCCCCACGCCGCGCTCACGACGCGTCCGTCGGAATGCGAGGTCTCAATCAGCTTGCCGTTGCGGTCGTAAGTCATGCGCGTCCAGCCGATCACGGCGAACGCCGCGCCGTCCTCGACGCAGGACTCGTTCAGGACCTCGCGCCCCTTCTCGTCCCACACCCGCGCGGACCGCAATGTCTGCACACCGCTGTTCGCGCCGTACGAGGTCGTCACCGTCTCGCGCCACGCGCCGCCACCCGGATCTGACGTGAACGCGAACGTCGCCGCATTGAAGGTTCCGTACTCGTAGCCGTAGGCTTCGGTCTTACCTCCGGGATAGGTGATGGTGGCGAGGCGGCCCGGCAAGGGGAGTGCGGCCGTTGCGGCGCAGTATGTCTTCACTGTGCGGGGGTTGGAGGTGTGGCCGTAGGGCGCGCCAGGGAAGGCGGCCTGTTCCATAATCTCCTGCACCTGTCCCAGCGCGTTGGTCGGATAGGCGTGATAGGTGCGCGAGACCTCGACGCCGCAGATCTCCTTGATCTCGGTGCGGGGACGCTGGTCGTTGTAGGCGAGAAAGTCTCCGGCCGCGAAGAGGCCGTAGCCGTAGCGCGTGACCGCGCACAGCTCCAAGGGCGCATTGGTCGGCGAATCAAGCCAAGGGCGGATTTCGGTCACAACCCTCTTTGAATTATCGTATTCATAACGAATCCACGACCCGTCTTCTGAAACCTGCAGACGCTCCAAGCCGTCAAACGTCCCTCCGATGAAATAGTCATAGGTCGTGGCCAGGTTCAACCCTCCGGGATCTCTCACGGATGCAGCCAACGCGCTCCCGGAAGCGGTCTTCCTGTATCTCTGCTCATCGACCTTAAAGGGAAGGCCGTCGGCACTGCATACAGTCCTTCTTAGAACCCATGATGACCCGTCATCAGAGGTGAACCGCTCCAACCGCTCCTCTTTCTGGTTCCCAGGAGACTTCAAAGTAAAATCACGTACCGCCTCTTTATATTCGTAGCGCCAAGTCTGGGCTTCGGCTCCAGGGCGCTCCACGGTGACGTCGAGGTCTCTTGGGGTGCCTGGCGCCGGATTACGGAATTTCCAGACGGCTTCAGGGACGGCACCGGAAACAAGCACGTATCGTCCGTCTGCCGCACGCGCACCGGTCAGGCAGGACGCGTCGTTGGGGTACACCGTAAGATCATAGGCGTCCTGCCCGACGATGGTGAAATCGGCCACCCGGCCGGGCGTGACGACCTGCAACAGAACACCGTCCGCGTCCCGGACGGTCTCAACGCCGACGTCGTTGGCCGTTTCAGTCCGCCCGCTTGCGGCCCGGTGCTCGACGAACTGGAGGAAATCCGGCGAAGCCTGCGCCGCGCCAAAGCGCCAACGTGAACCGTCGCCCGGGTAATAGTCATAATACGCCGGATCAGTCGCCGTCGCCCAGCCGTTCGCATCAACCATAACCAGACGGCCGGACATCCGCACAGCCAGCGTGCCCGTCGGCATGCCGACACTCTCGCCGTCCGCGAAAACGAACGTCGTCCGCGCGCCGGAAGACGCAACGACATACACCCATTTGGGCACCCCTCCCGCCGTCTTCTCCCGCGACACTCCGTAAATCCCCTCCCCGAAAACGACCCGGAAGCCGGATGGCGAGTAGAAAGCGGTCGTCGGATTCAGCTCGTTCATCTGCAACACAATCGCGTCGGAGATCGCGGAATATCGCGTGCGCCCCATGTCGATCTTGACCTGGACACAACTGTTCTGCGGCGTACTGGGCGCATCGTCTGGACAAGAACATTTGTTAGGATCGGACTGGCACCATTTCGTATCAATCCATTCATTGTTTGCATCATAATAGCCACCGTATTCCATGTATCCGGGTTTTTCCGCAGCACATACCGTGGCCGCCATCAACACGCAAGCGGAGAAAAAGACATAACACTTACTCATAACTCAGACCCTCTATCCATTTGACGACACAAAATGAAGATCACAGTGACAGGCTGCTACCCCCGATAAACTCATCACCCTGATAAATCAAAACCGTGTGACAGGTGGAAGATGTCGACCCCGGTGACTGCAGCAACCGATAACGACATATACCGTCGGCGTCGAAATCCGCGTACGTCAACACCTTGGTCAGGGAACCATCCTCAAAGGTGACGCCGGAAACGAAGACGTTCAACACGATACGGATATCCGGCGTGACGTTGCCGATCTGCAGACTGATCTCAACCGCGCGCACGCCATCTGGGAACACCTCAACTTCGCGCCAGTAATCGCCCCGGTCGCCGTAGACCACGTTCACGGCCGCAGCATCAACCACGGGCCCGTCCTCACCGAGCCGTGCGACCATGCGCAAAGCAGTGGGCGAAACACTCAGAAGGGTAAACGACGTTCCCCCCGACTCCAACGGAGCGGAGCTGAGTGTGATTCCAATGTCGAAATCCACGCACACGCCGTTCGTGGGGATGTTGGGGCAGCTCCACACGCGGGGCGTGCCGGCCACGCAGAGGGCGTCGCCGCCGAAAGAGGCGGACACGGCGCGCACCGCAACGGGAACACCGGAGGTGCCGCCCGCCGCAAAGACCAGATAGTCGCCTGCGGACGGGAAAACGAAAGCGGAGGGCGACGCGCCGAGCGTCAGGTTGGTCACCGCGACACCGCCGAGCGTCACATCATACGCGGCTTCGCCCACAGAGGACGCGAGGAGCAGGGCATCACCGTTCCGCAGCACGACGGCGTTCGTGGGCGGCGCGGAGAGGTCGAACGGCTGCCACGCGACGACGTTCGTGGCCGCTGTGACGCCGCCGTCGTTAGACACCGCGACCTCGGTCGGCGAGTCCGCGAGCAGCGGCACATCCAGATACCAGCGGTCGCCCACGCCCGCGCGGGGCACGGCGTTGGTCGCGCCGTCCTCAGTAGCCCACACGACTGACGTCTGTTCGAGGTAGCGCGCCGCGCCCTCGACGCAGACGGGCGAAACCCAGGACGAGGCGGGCGGCGCAAAAAATGCGGCGACGCGCGACGCGCGCGCCTCCAGCCAGTCGGGCACGCCGTCAGCGTCCGAATCCGGCCCGCCATAAGCTCTGATTTCCAAAGCGCCGACTTCGAGGAAGGTGTTGGCCCTGGTGTTCCACCACGTCAGCGCCAGTTCGTGAGAGCCGGCCGCCAACGGCGGCAGAACGAAGAGCGCCTCGCTCCAAGTGCCGTGCGACGCGTAGAACACCTGGCGACCCGTGGGCATGCCGTCCGCGTTCAGCGCCAAATCAAAGGCGTTCTGAGCGGTGTATACGTTGGCCTGCCGGATGCGGAACACCGCCATATACGTGCCCGGCGCGGCCAGGTCGACGTTGAACGCGAGCGTGCCGCTGCGGGACACGGAACGCACGCCATCGCCCTCGCGCACCCACGAACCGGTCACCGCCGTCGCGGCCGATCCGGGGACCGTGCCGAGAACCGTATAAGCCTGCATGTCGACGTCGGGGGTCAGCGGGTCGGATAAGATATGGGCCACTTCCATCAGATCCGAAGCCCCGTCGTCGTCGGTGTCCGGGTCAAGAGGGTCGGTACCCGCGAGATATTCGTCGAGGTTGCAGAGCCCGTCGCCGTCGGGGTCGTCCCAGCGGTCATAGACGAACGGATCGGTACCGTTGTCGATCTCCCACTTGTCCGGCAACCCGTCGCCGTCAGAGTCATCAGCCACAGGATTTGTTCCGATGGCATACTCTTCAAGATCGGTCAGACCGTCGCCGTCAGAATCCGTTTCGGACGTCACAGCCGTGTCCGGATCAAGGCCGTATCGAAGTTCCCACCAGTCCGGCAGGGTGTCCCCGTCCGAATCGGTGATGCCGGTCAAATGCAGAAAAGCCGTCGGCTCGATCACGCGCTTCGCGAATCCGGGACCGGACCAGCTCAGGACGAGCCCCGCATCGACGGTGTTCTCAAAAAAATCGACCCGGAGACTGTGCGCCCCGCAGGCAAGCACGCGATTGGTGCTGAGCTCGCGCATGGCATGAGCGCCGTCGTTATTGATGACCAGCTCGCCGTCGAGCCAGAGCCTTGAACCGTCATCCGACTTCAAATAAAAAGTATACGCGCCTGAATCCTGGACCATCAGCCACCCGTCGTGCCGGCTGGCGAAGGTGTCCTTCATGCCCGGCGGCAACCCCGGCCACACGTTGGTGGAGGCGACGTAATTGATCTGGTCGTCTAGGCGGGATACGGACGCCGTACAGACGTTCAGCAAGGGCATCGCCACGTTGTTGGTTGTGAAGTCGAAGAAATCGGCGTTCAACCCGTACGCATATCCGGACGGCGGCAAGAGCACGGTGACGCTGACGGCTGTAGAAGTCCGGCACAAACCGTCGTTGTCTATGGCAATGGCGGCGATCTGATACACCCCTGCGGCAAGGTTGGTCCACACGGCCGAATACGGGGTCTCCGCACACAAACCGACGACCTCCCCATTGACGTTGAAAGCGACCTGCCCGACCGAGCCGTCGAGATCCCAAGCGGAGGCCGCGATCGCAATACGGTCACCTTCACCGTACACCGCACCGTCGGCTGGTTGCGTGACGCTCACGAGCGGAGGAATGCCCCCGGTGACATGCAGAAATGCCTCCGCGGGGATAACCTGTTTGGCGATATCGGGGCCGGACCAGCTCAAAATGAGCCCGGCCAAGCTGGTATTTTCAAAATATTCCACCCGAATGGTGTGGTCACCCGCCGCGAGTGTCCGCACACTGCTTTTATCGCCCATGCCGTGGAGGCCGTCATTGCCGATGACCAATTCGCCGTCGAGCCACAGTTTCGAGCCGTCGTCGGAACTCAGATAAAAGGTGTAGGAACCGGCGGTCCTGATACGCAGATAGCCGCTGTGACGACTGACGAAATGGTCGAGGAACCGCGCATCCAGTCCGGTCCAAGCCGCGCCGGTGCTTGCATAACTAATGTTTCCGTCGATGCGCATCACGTCTGGCATGCGACCTTCCAGGGCAGGCAAAGCGGAGAGTGTTTGCATCCCGAAAGCGAAGAATTCGGCAAGTAGCCCCGGCGCGGATTTCTCGGGATCGAGGTTAAAACGTGCGGGATCAAGTCCCAACGCGCATTCGCGCACATTCGTTATCCCGTCGCCGTCGGCGTCTCCCGCGGCATCGGCGGTGTCCGCCATATTCAGCCCGTGGAAGATTTCCCATTCGTCGGGCATGCCGTCGCCGTCCGTATCCAAAGTGTCGTCCGTGGAGTAGAGGAGAGCGGTTTGTTCGATGACCCGCTTGGTGAAACCTGGCCCGGCCCAGCTCAAAACGAGCCCGGCCCCGCCGCCGACCTCGAAATACTCCACACGGACGGCATGCAGACCCTCGGCAAGCGTCACCGTTGTGCTGTATTCACGCAATCCGTGCGGGCCGCCGTTATCGACCACGAGCGCGCCATCCAGCCAAAGTCTGGAACCGTCGTCCGAATTCAGATACAGCGTATACTCGCCCGAGGAGGGCACCGCCAGCCAGCCATAGTGCCGGCTGGCAAAGGAGTCTGCCATACTCAGGGGTAATCCGGTCCAAACATTTGTCGTGTAGGTGTAACCGACCTGATCGTCAATGCGGGAGACGTCGGGAGATCGACCGCTGAGGTCGGGTTGCGCAGAAAGAGACGCGAAATCGAAATATTGCGCCTTGAGACCGAAGGCGTATCCCTCCGGCGGCGACAGTACAGACACGTTGACGACCGCCGACGTCCTGCTCAGGCCGTCGATTCCGGTTGCGACGGCGGACAGCGCATAAGTCCCGGCGGCGAGGTTGGTCCAGACGGCTCCGTAGGGTGATTGCAGAGACACACCCGTTTCCACTCCGTTGACCAGAAAGGCCACCCGGTCGACAGACCCGTCGGCAGAGAAAGCGTCTGCGGCAAGAGAGATGCGGTTCCCTTCGCCGAACATCGCACCGGCGGCAGGTTTCGAGAGCTTCACGACCGGCGGTGTCGGGGCGTGCCGGAAAACCGAGGATGGAATTACCTGTTTGGCCATGCCGGGGCCGGCCCAGCTCAGCATCAACCCCGCCGCGCAGGTGCTGTCAAAGAAATCGACGCGAACGGCATGATCGCCAGCGGCAAGAGTCCTCACCGCGCTGTACTCACGCATGCCGTGCAACCCGTCGTTGTCAATTACCAGGAAACCGTCCACCCACAGTTTGGAACCGTCATCGGAACTCAGATAAAACGTGTAGGAACCGGCCGTTTCAACATGCAGATAGCCGGTATGGCGGCTGGCAAAACGGTCAATGAAGCGCGAATCCAACCCGACCCAAGCGGCATTGGTGCTTACGTAGTTGACGTTGGCGTCAATTCGCAGCGCATCAGGTACACGGCCATCCAGAACAGGAACCGCCGACAGGCTCTGGGCACCAAAACTGAAAAACTCGGCAATCAGCCCCGGGATGCAGGTCTCAGGGTCTAGATCAAAGAAACCGGGATTCAAATCGAGCTCATATTCGCGAACATTACTGATGCCGTCCCCGTCCGGATCGGCGGAGGCGTCGGCGGGATCGCCGGGATTGAGCCCGTGAAGCGTCTCCCACGCGTCGGGCATGCCGTCGTTATCTGTATCGTCATACGCATCCGAATACAGCACGGAAGCGGAAACGCGAACAACGTCTTGCATGGACTGAAGCGCAATAACACGGGCGGTAGGCCATGCGGACAAAGGCATCCTGTTGGTCTGCCATGCATCGATAGCGCCCCCCAGAACAGACGGAGCCGTCAGCTCGACAAGATTTGAATCCAGTAGTCCGGCGGAAACAGGACCCGTCGCAGCAACGGCCAACCACAGGTCATTCGTACCCGCATCGCGATCCAGATACAAGAGCAAGCGATCGCCGGAGTTCCCCAGCTCCCAAGCGTTTTCGGGGGCGTCGACAGCCACGCCTCCGTCAGAAAGCCCGAATGAGGCCCATGCGGGCCGCACGTACAGATTCGTGAAGCCGAACGTGAAACGCGGATCGCCCCACAGGTAGACGGCCCTCGAAACAGGGCTCCTGTCTGTCCCGTCACCCCACCCGTCCATATCTGTATCGGCGTTGAACGGATCAGTCCCGGCGAGTTCCTCCCCTAAGTTACCGACCCCGTCCATATCGGGGTCGGCCGCGCTGTCATCGACGCCCACGTCCAAGCCGAAGAACCGCTCGAACGTATCGCTCATGCCGTCCCCGTCAAGATCGTCGCCCGGCCCCGTGGCACGCGCCAACATGAGCAAACATGATGAGACACAGATAACAATCAAAAGCATGGCAATCCGGGTCTTGCCACTGTCAGCAAAGATGACATGTTTATTGTTCATCAGTTTACTCCATTCCCAAACCATTTCTTGCAGAACCGGAAGAAACCAGCCTTGTCGCGTAAAGCCACAAATCTCTAAAACAACGGCCAAACGCATCTTCATTCAGAGAAACAAGCATGAAATGCGCGATCATGATGATAAATTTAACTGGACGTAAATCAAACCATCATGTCGACAATTTTTCAGAGTTTGCCATAATAGATTTGTATAGTCAATACAGTAATTGTTTTTTATTTTTTTCGACAGCCTTTTTCGCATTTTGACAATACTGGAATGCTTTGTTTTACTATTTATTTTAGCGATTGGCATGAGCAAAATGACAAGAACCCGCGCGAAAGCTGTCGGAGGATAATGCTACCTGAATCCCTATTTCTACCGGCCTGAACACCTTTTTGCATACAAAGGTGCCTTGACTGTGAAGGCCAAAGCCCATTGGGGGAGATGATGTCGGGGCGTCTGGCGGGGAACACCTCCAAGCCGTGTGCCTGGTTATCCACTCCCTGTCTTAAAAATCAGGTTTCGATCTTTCCTGACGCCTTTTCACTTAATTTTTTGACGTATCCGTGCGGCTGCCGCGGACGCTGATGCCCGCAGCCGAGGTTCAGAACTGTTGGCGAGGGTATCGAGCGAGGCAAGGTCGGAGACGTCACCCACTCGGCCCAGCGCGGCAGCGGCTGACATGCGCAAATGGATCGGCTGGCTACGGTCCATCAGGATCGGGCGGGCCAACGACGCCGTCTCTGCGTACTCGAGTTCTGCGGCGATCTGGAGGGCCGTCACCCGCACGCCATCGGGGGCACTGACCGACGGCGAAGCAGACGCGCCCGCCCGCTCAGCGACCTTCATCTGGTCTTCCGCCCCGGAAGAGACAAGATTGCGTAGGGAGATCAGGGCAGTGCCAGAACCTGGCTCGGCTGGTTCGGATGCCGCGGCCCAAAGTAACGTACGGATTTCAACCCTGACCGCGGGATCCGACACCCTGCCCCATGCCGCGCCAGCATGTTGGATACAGTAATCCCGCCATACGTTGTCATGCCCCGCATCGCCCCACATGGCAGCGAGGCGCGTCGAAAGCACCGGAGGGAACTTGGATTGAGCGCGCAGCAGGTTCACGACGTCATTCTTCAAAGCGTTGAGTTTTTCAGGTGGCAGAACGTCTTCGCCATCCCGGCGATCCAGAAAATCCAAGAGAGCCTCTACCTCAGAGTCAGGAAGTACCTTGCCCAAAGTCGCCAACGCGGCCAGGCGCGCGTTAAGCGAGTCGTTGGCCGCATCCGTTATCGTCAACACGGCTTTAAGGGACGGCACCGTCGGAGGCTTTCTCTCTGTAGCCACGTGCGCACCCAAAGCAGACGGAGGCAAGGCCCGGACCACAGTACCCGTGGGTGACTGGAAGGAAGGTACTGCGGAACGTCCCTCTTCTTTGTCTGTTCCACGGCAGAACAGAAGATAGACCCCAGCGCAGCCAAATGCAGCCAATACAACGAAAATGACGGATGTACTTTTTGTATTCATGTTATCCCCTAAACCGCGATGAAAATAACGGCTTTATTGGGGCGGTATCGTATGCGATAATCTGCCGCATGAAAAGCCTATTCATGCTTTGTCTCGTGTGCCTTGCGTTACGGCCATATCCGGTTTATTCAGAAGATGGTCCTGGGCGGGTCGCACTTGACGGGCCGGACTCTAAGGGACTCGGTATCTTCCGCGACAGCGAGAGCCCCTCCGCGTCTTTCACGGTGCGCAACGCGGGCGGCGGGCCGCTGAAAATCACAGGGATCATGAAGACCTGCGGGTGCGCGGGTGCTGAAACCGACAAAGACATGCTCGCCCCCGGCGCGACAGCGACTGTCCGCGTGGCAATCGCCCCTTACACGCTGGAGGATGCTTTTTCAAAGAGCGTGTTCGTTCTGACCGATGCCGCTGGTGCACAGCCACTGCGGCTGACCGTGACCGGCGAATGCGTGCCGCTCTTTTCGGTCAGGCCGTCGAAGAGCGTGGACACCGGCTGGCTTCCGAACGGCGCAGGCTGGGAAGGCGCGTTCGAACTGGCGGCGTCCGGGCCGGCCGCGCTCGGGGCCCCCGCCGTCACCTCCGACTGTCCGGCGGCGGTGTCCATGGGTGCCGCACCCGGCCCGGCGGGCGAACGCCCGCGGTGGGTAATCCCGGTCTCCCTGACCCCGCCGTCTAACAGCGCCTTCCGGTGCAGGATCGCGATCCCTGTCCTTTCCCCGACGAACCGGCCATCCCTTGTGCTGGAAGTCGCCGGGCGCGCCGGCGCGGAACTCTTCGCCGTCCCCGGCGTCGCGGCTGTCCCCCCCTCCCTGACCCCGGTCACCCGCACGGTGCGTCTGCGGCTCTCCGCCCCGCGCGGCCGGAAACTCGACCCCGGCCAGCTCCGCGCGGTTCCTGAGATGGAGGGGCTGGGGTTCCACGGAGAGCCCGAGTCCGGCGGCGGGCTGACTGTATGCATCACCGTTTCGCCCGATATCTCAAAGCGCATCGCTGACGGCGGGCCCATCAAGCTCGCTTTTTCCGTTCCCGACGCCGCCCCGGCCCCGCTCACCCTTCAGACCGCCGCGCCGGACAGACTGGAGCAAGACAGCGCCGCGCGCTGATCAACAGACACCCCACTCACAAGGTGGAATAAGATCAGCGCCTCGCTCGGCCGCGCCCGCAACCGGAGCCCTCGCCGCAGGCTTCCACCAGACACGCCAAGGCCAAAGGCCTCACTCGCCGGAATACCGGCTCGTTCGGCAGTGCCGCCGCACACCCTCGCCGCGCCAGCCACAAACGTTAAGCCCAGCCCATCCACTCGCAGAACGGTCGGACGCTCCCTCGTTCGGCATCCGCCTCACTCCTCACTCTCCCCGCGCCCTGCGGATCGGCATGGCTCGGGCAAGGGGCGTTGCCCCCTCGACCCCGACAAGGAGCAGCAATTCTAAATTTGACTCAATTGCATAGTTGTTTTTTGGCGGATTGTTGTTGGAGCGCATGGATGGTTGCGAGAAACAGGCATGCGGATCGTCCGCGCGCCTCTGCGGATGCCGACGGGGGCGCTGTCAGAGTCACGTCCTGGCGGTTGAACGCGGCCGACGCGCGGGATGTGAAGGCTCCGGCGTTTTGAGCGGGATGTCGGATGCGTGCGGCGCGGTTCTGCCGCCGGGCTAGCGGCTCTTGCGTTTGGCGTAGCGGCGGATCAGGCCCTTGGACGTCAGTTCGGGCGGGGCCGCAGGCGAGTGCGGCCCGAGCTGATGCGCCTTCATGACGAAGTCCTCGAAGTCCTCCCACGAACGGAAGAGGTGGTAGACCGTCAGGACGTGCAGGTGCAGGAAGAACTCGCGGCGGCTGCCGAGGCGTTCGCGGATCAGGCGGTAGTTTTTCTCGGTGAGATCCAGGACGGTGTGCGTCAGGAACGCGAGGATGTTAAGCGCGGCCAGCGTGTTGGCCAGGTGTTCCTTGCCGTGCCCGAAGTTGTGCTCAAGATGGCAGCCCTTGGTCTTGAGCATGTTGTTGTTGCCGTTCTCGATAGTCCAGCGGGAACGTCCGCAGGCGGCCAGCTCCACCGCGTTTTCCGCATCGACGTCCAGGTCGGTCGCCCAGCAGTTGCGGTAGGTCTGCCGCCCCTTGGCGTCCGTCACGGTCAGTTCGATCCAGTCCGCCCGGAGCGCGCCGTCCTCACCAGACAGGGGGACGCCCTTCGCGAAGCGGACGGTCCACGTCCGCCTGTGCCCGTCGTCGTCCCTGCGCGTCTCGCTGACGGTCCGGAGGTCGCCCGGCTCGAGGATGTCCAGCCACTCGTACGCCGCCCTGTGGGACTCCCGGAGGCAGGTGAAGATGAAGTGCAGTCCGTGGAGCAGGACTTTGCGGCAGAACGGCCCGTGCGCATACAGGTCGTCGCCGAGCAGGACGGCGCGGGACTCGCGCAGCCAGGGCGCCATGTCGTCCAGCCAGCGCTTGGAGGCGTTGATCTCGCAGTCCTGCTTTTCCGCGCCGTCCTGCGGCGTGACGAATTCGGGGCGCAGGGGGACGGCCTGCCGGACGCCGGGCGCCACGATCACGGGCGTGACCGCCTTGTGGCTGAAGACCGTCCGGCCGTCCCTGTGGCGCGTGACGAGGCAGTCCGGGCAAGAGATCTTCTCCGAGCTGCGGAAGTCCGTCCCGTCGAGGGCGACGAGCGTGCGGCCCCCGAGGACGCGGTAGCGCTCCAGCGCGCCGCAGCCCTCCAGAAGCCCCAGAAGCCCGCGGAAGGCGCCGTGCAGCAGTTCCGGGGAGGCGGGGTCCAGCAGGCTTCTGACGCGGTTGTCCGTCGGGACGTTCCCGATGCCGAAAAGCGTCAGCGCGTTGCTCCCGCCCTTTTCGTCCTGCATGGCCCTCTGGCAGGACAGCCACGACGGGGACTGGAGGAAGAACACGGCGAAGGCGGACATCACCGCGTCCGGGATGGTGTGGCTGGTGTTGCTTCCCTTCCTGATGTCGGGGAATCCCGCCGCCGCCTCCCTGACGAAACCGATGCACCGCGCACAGGAGGGCCCGGCCCCGCCGGCCGGCCCGTCCGGGGCCGGCCTCACTCCGGGGCCTCCCGCAAAAGCGACAGGTTCAGGGCCGTGACCTCCCGGACGATGGCCCGGAGCCGCCTCCCCTGCGCCACGCCCGCCTCCGCGCGTGCGGCGGACGCCGCCGGGATGTAGGTCTGCCGCTGCCCGCCTTCCCCTGTGGCGGCGAGATACAGGCGCGGCCCGTGCCGCTTGCCCGTGTGGCAGGCGCAGTTCTTCCGCGAGCAGGTCGAGTACCGCTGGACGAGCGAGCCGTTCAGCAGGCCGCGCAGCGAGGCCATCTCGGCGAGCAGCGCGTCGCGTTTTTCGGTGGGCGATGCCTTCTTTTTGCTCATGCCGGAAGTATAGAGCATAAATCATGCGCTATACAACAACAAAATAAAAAAAGTCAAATTTAGAATTGCTGGACAAGGAGTGTGCCCCCTTGACCCCGCCTGACTGCGCCGCAGTCAGGGGCTCCGCTCGGGCGGAATACCGCCCTCGCTCCGCCAACGTCACTCCGTCCACTCGCCTACACCAACCTCCCGGGCTGGGGCTCGCCCCCGAGGCAAACGGGGTATCCGCCGCCTGAACGGCCTGCCCGAAGATCCGACTGTCATACGAAACACCCGGGACGGCGCTGCCACTCCCAGCCGCGCCCGCCAATCCGCAAAGCCAGCTCAGCCCTCACCACGCCGCGCGCCAAGCGGGCTGAACACGTAGCGTCCTTGCCCGGCCGATCGCGCCGCGCACCGCGAACGGACTGACCGCGAAAAAGGACGGGGACAGGCAACCACCCGCCGGGGCCGCTGGTGGAGGGGCTAGCGTCCAACGGCCGTGCGGGAATCACGGCACCCCCTTTGCCGGTCCGGCGACCGTGCCGGAATTACGCGTACACCTTCCACCTACCCGCCCCCATGCTACGCGAAGGGCGGGCAGGCGGCGCGGTTGCCGCAAGAAACCCTTCAGCCAAGCGCCGGCCAGGCGCAAAGGAGAACGCCATGAAAAAGCCCCGCAACAGCACCAAGAACGCCATCGCCACCTCCACCTACGCGGCCATCGGCTGCGTGGTCTACCTGTTCACCCCGCCCCAGAGCGCGGACAAGCCGTTCTTCGGCGTGCGCGTCGCGGCCGAGCAGGACGGTCGGTTCGTGAAGTACAGCCCGCTCTACCACTGCAAGACCGAGGCCGAGGGCAAGGCGCTGGCCACGCAGATCGCGAAAGACCGCGGCATCCAGGTCGTGGTCCGCGCCGCCCCCGAGCGCCCCGTCATCCGCCCGCCGGAGCCGGTCCAGGCCGACAGCGGCGAGCCGACGCCCTTCTGATCCCCGGAAGGAGCGAGACACCCCCGCCACGGCGGGGGTTTTTTTATGCTCGCTCCCTACGCTCCTCAAGGCGGGCGGAAGAACCTCCGCCGTGGCCGTCTCCGGTTCCGCCACCCGCCGCAAAACCCCACGCCGCGCGTCCCGCTCACCCAAGGCCGCGTGACCACGGCCTTGACCTCGCTTCCGCCCCGCGTAAACCCAGACACCCTCAAAGCCGCATGAGAAGGCATCAAAACAGGGTGCCCACGCCAAACCACTACACACCACACCCAAAGCACGAAAACGCGCCAAATCGGCGCCACGCCTCAATTCCGCACGATCTACCCCAAACCGGCGGCCGGGGTACGCGGCGGGGGAGGGCGCCCATGACGGGCCTTCACCGGGACGCGCATCGCATAATGGCGCCATTATGCAACGCGGTCCGCCCTTTCCCCCGCCGCTTGACATAACCGGGTTATGTCAACCCCGCCGCCGCACGCACCGGCAACACCGATCCGCCTCCTGTCAGGCCGCGCCGCGCTTCGCGCTCCCTCCCGGCCCTCCCCGTCGGCAGACACCTTGGCCCGAACCACGGACACGACAGCGGGGCGCACGATCCGGCGGGCGGGTTAGGCCGCGCCGCGCTTCGCGCTCCCCCCCGGCCGTCACCCGCCCCGACGTTCGCGCCGCTCCATCTTGCTCTTCAAAGCCGGCACCAGCTCCGCCAGCAGAAGGTTCACGACAATAACAGCACGGGAAACCGATTTCGCACGCTGACAATGACGGCAAAACACATCTGTTATTTCACACGAAAGCAAGGCCAGGCCCTTGAAAAACGCACGTCCGCTGAACGGACGCGCGTCCCGGGCCGCTATTATTCGCTGTGTGTGCAGCGTAAAGCGCCTCTCCTTTAACACAGGCTATCAAGCATCGCCGCCGTGCCCGCCGCTTGTTTGAGCCTCCCGCTGTTCGGCGCGAGGCGCAGGTTGGCCAGCAGGTAGACCATCGCCGTCTCGAGGTCCATCGTGCTGATCCTGTTCCCGCCGCCCGCCTCGGCCTTCATCTCGCACCTTTCGTTTTCGCAGACCAGCAGCGCGTCGTACAGGTGCCCCGGCTTCTCGCCGAAGCCCGGCTCGCGAAGCCAGAACACCGTCGCGCCCGCCGCATCCCGGATCGGCTTGCCGCACATGTCGCACACCGCCACCGGCCCGGTGTTCCCGTTTTTGAACAGCATCATCTTGACCGCCATCTCACACCTCTTTCTCCGCGTCCCGTCAAAGGCCGGACGCATACGCCTTGTTTCTCACACCACCCCAAGCCCGTTTCTCCCTGCTGTCTACAGACGGACTGCCTCTGCCAGGATGAGCGCTTCCCCCGCCGTATGTGCGTGCCTCAGGCGGCTCTCGGCCGGAACCGGCGGCGTGATCGGCATCCTGTGCCAGGCCACACAGTCAAGGCGCCTGCAGTCCCGTCCACACCTCAAAACGGCACCTCCTCCGGCGCGGACGCTTCGGACGGTTGTCCGGAAGTTATTACATCTGATTTTTCGTTCTCATATGCATTAACCTTGGAAAGACCGTCCGAACCGTCCGAGAATCCGCCTTCGATGGGTGACACCCCGTCAAAAAGGTCGTTTTCGCCTGCGTCAACTTCCCGCAGACCGTCCGAAGCGTCCGGACCCGCGCCGACCGCACCCCCGCCGTACGGCCGGAGCCGGACTCCCTTGAATCCCCGTGCGGCCTTGCCGCCCGCGCGGATATCGTTGCGCCGCCCCGCGCGATGGAAATCGAGCATGGCGTCCGGCAGCTCTGCCTGGAACTGGCGCTCGCGCAGGGGCTCCCAGTCGCGGGCCTCGCAGTAATCCCGATAGGCGGCAGCCAGGTCTTGGATCGTGACCTCACCGCCGTGGCAGGCCACGACGCACTCGCGGACGAATGAGCGCACGGAATCAGATTCGCTGAGCAAGTCGTCCACTCGGCGGCTCTGCGCCTCGGTCAACCGGATCACGCCGAAGGCCCTCAGCTCCTGCATAAGCCTGACCGCCCCCTCGACTGCCCACCGCAAGATGCCCTCGCCCTCCTCGCGCAGAAGCAGCGCATCGAACCCGGGCACCGGCCGGGCGACCTTGGGCCGCGCGTAATCCACAATCAGCATGCGACGCCGCCAGGCACCCGCATCGGAATCCAGCTTCACGCGCAACCGCGTGTTGGTCGAGATCATCACGTTGAAGATCCCGGGCACGGCAAAAGACTCATTCCCGTGCTTGGCCTCGCCCTCCAGCGTGTCGCCGCCCACAAGCGCCTTGATCACGTGGGCGGGCTTGGAGTTGAGGAAGTCTCCCGGCACGTCCTTGCCGCTGAGCAGCGTCCGCCCGACGAAGCGCACCAGCTCGAAGCGCTCGTTCAACTGCATCACGCGCAGTTCCGAGACGTTGTGCCGCCCGATCACGCCTTCAATCACGTTGGCCAGCGTGCTCTTGCCGCCGCCGGCCGTGCCGCGCAGAACCAAAAAGGTCTGCGAGCGGTTGAAGCCCAGCAGGCACTGCCCCGCGTAACGCTGGATCAGGGCGGCGTCATCCCCGTCCATCGCGGAAAGCAGCAGTTCACGCTTGAAGCGGGGGCAGTCGGCATCGGGGTTCCAGCGGATCTCGCTCCGGTTCCGCGAGTACCACTGGGGTCCGAACGGTTCAAGTGTCACGGCCCCTTCATCCCCGATCACCAGCATCCCGTTCGCGACATGGATCGCGGCGGGCCTTTTCGCGAACACGTCGCGGGCCTCCGCGATCCCCCTTGCCAGTTCCCGCAACCCCTTCAGCATGCTTGCGGAGCGGCTGCGAAGGAGCTCCTCCGCGCCTTCCTCGTTCAACAGTTTGGCGAACGTTTCGCTCAGCCTTTCCAGCGTAGCGTCGTCGGACTGGTGTCTCCACAGTCCGGTGTCCTCCTCGTAGACGTAAAACCGCTTGAGCGTCGGGTCATGCACGACCCCCGAACTTCTCACATACTGGGCGGCGAAGCGCATCTGGTTGATCACCAGTTTCTCGCCGTCACCCACCAGAGGGAGGCCGTAAGCCGCCGTGAGCCCATCAGACGGCGGTGCCGGGCTTCCGGCCCCCTTCATCATACCGGCCCATCCCGCGTTGTACGCCAGCTTGAAGAGTGTGCCGATACCGATGCCTGAACGCTGTCCGAACGACAGCCAGACGCGCTCGAGATCGGACTCGTTGAATTTGGCCGCCGTATCGTTGAACTCGGACCACACCCGCCAGAGGTTATAACCCTCAAGGCCCGGGGCCTCGCTATGAATGGCCATGCCCACTTCGAGCCACACCTGCCTCTCGTCAGGCGAGACCCGCTCCAGGGCCGACAGGATTTCCTCGCGCCGCTCTTTCGGCAATGCCGGTGCGGCTGCGCAGAGCAGGCCCGGCCGCCGTTCGCGCTCCGGCTGCGGCGGCTGCACCGCCAGCTTGTAGTTCCGGAAGACGCGGGGCGAGGGATTCTCCGCCACGCATGGGTCATGCGACAGAAACCGCAGCCGCGATACGTCGCTGCACGACCGGTCGGCAGCCAGCCCGTAACAGATGTGGAAATGCTCGCACAGCGCGTTGAACGCCTCCGCGTGGCGTTCTGGCTCGATCCGGCAGAAGGCCGCCACGCCGTTCCCGGAGGCGCTCACGAAGGCCAGCATCACCGCATCGTCCTTAACCAGCCGGTCGCGCCACTCCCCGGCGTGTCCGACCATGCCCGGGTTGTCGTCCGCGTCGAAATCGACGCAAATCAGTCCCGAATGCCGCACCAGGTGCTCGGCCTTGCGGCCGCCGGAAAACTCGCCCGAAACCGTCACGCACGGCAGCCCGCGCTTGAGCTTCGACCGCTGTGTTTTGTCCGGCTCGGCCCTGATCCGGTCGACCAGCTCCGCGCACAGGCCCTCGCTCACGAACATGCGCAGGTCCGCCAGCGTCACGGTCCGCGGCTCCGTGTCGGCGATCGAGCCGAACATCGAGAACCGCACGTCACCGCCAGGATAGGCGTCGCTCAATCCGGACGTCATTTTTCCCGCTGCTCTTTCCATACCACCCCCAGAAGGAAAGGTCACAACCCCAACTCCGACTATTTCGTCTTCCTCGCCGCCCGGCGCTCGGCCTTCAGCTCCTCCGCAATGACTTTGAACTCCGGGCTCTCCAGATACGCCAGCACCTCGCTCACGCGGAACCGCGGCCGCCCGCCAAGCCCGTGCTTGGGCACCCGGTAGCGCCACAAGGTCGGCACGCTGAGCCCTAAGTGGCGCGACAGCTCGCGCTGCGTCACGAACGGCTCGGGCAGAACCCGCTTCGCCGGCCCGCCGTCATCCACCTCGCCGCGCAGCGCCCGGAGCGCCGCCGACTTCCTGTCCGGCGTCGCCGCCAGCACCGCCGCCAACAGATCATTCGTCAATTCAGCCATACCCCACCATCCTTTCACTTCACTTCACCGCTTTTCGCCATGTGAAACAGCCCCGAGCACACGAGTTCCATTCACTTAACGCGAATAAACCAACACTATCCGCCTTCACCCGACTGTCCGATCTCGCCGGATCGGCAACGCACGTCTGTCCACATAAGTGAAAACGTCAACATTTGTTGCCATCGAATCAGACCCCGTCAATCGTCGGCACACATGGCCCTCTGTTATACGCACAAAAACCAACATCTACTGAATGACGAGGGTTTCGCGGACTGAATCCAACCCGATTGTTTGCCAACTGATTCCCGACGTTCACGACCGATTCCCGACGCCCTTCACCCTCCCCATTTTCCCCTCGCCCCGCCCGCGTTCGAAGTGCTAAACTCCGGCAATACCAAACTGAACATGCGGCGGGCTTGGGGGTTTGCCTTTTTCCGGTCACGCCGCGATTTGGATTTTTGACACTATGCCGACGCTTCAATGGTTAGATGACGGACAGGCCCGCCGGGCCGTGGACAAGGTGCCGTACCGCATGCTCCGGCCCGATGACGCGCTCTCCTGCGGCGACCCCGCTGCCGAGAACATGCTCATTCAGGGTGACAACCTCGACGCCCTCAAGTCGCTCATGCCCTACGTCGCCGGCCGCGTCAAATGCGTCTTCATCGACCCGCCCTACAACACCGGCTCCGCCTTCGAGCATTACGACGACAACATCGAGCATTCCACGTGGCTATCCCTCATGTACCCGCGCCTCGAACTCCTCCGCGACCTCCTCGCCGAGGACGGCTCTGTCTGGGTCTCCATCGACGACAACGAGGTCCATTACCTCAAGGTCATCATGGACGAGGTTTTCGGACGGAAGAATTTTATTGCGAATGTTCTTTGGCAAAAGCGAACTTCGCCGGACGCGCGCCTTCAAATTAGTCAGGCGCATGATCATGTCTTGTGTTACGCAAGATCAATTGAAAGGTATGTTTTTGGCAAACTGCCACTGTCCGAGAAACAAAGTAAGTCTTACAAGAACCCCGACAATGATCCAAGGGGACCGTGGGCATCAACAGATTATTCTGCCCAGGGATTCAGACCAAATCAAATGTATACGATTGTGACTCCCGGCGGCAAATCCTACTCGCCGCCGCCGGGGAATTGTTGGAAGAATGTGGAGAGTGTATTTCAGACGCTAGTTGCTGATAATCGGATCTGGTTTGGCAAGGATGGTCGCGGCGTTCCTCGACGGAAAACGTTTCTCTCAGAAAGTGAAGGTCGGGTACCCTGGACTTGGTGGGAGAATGCAGAAGTTGGCCACAACCAGGAAGCAAAAAACGAGACGAAAGAATTGTTTGATAAGGATGACGTTTTCGCAACCCCCAAGCCCGAGCGCCTGATTCAGCGCGTACTGCAGATCGCGACCAATCCCGGCGACCTGGTGCTGGACTCGTTCCTGGGGTCGGGCACGACGGCGGCGGTGGCGCACAAGATGGGCCGCCGCTGGATCGGCATCGAGATGGGCGCGCACGCGGTGACCCATTGCGCGCCGCGCCTGAAAAAAGTGGTGGAGGGCGAGCCGGGCGGGATTTCCAAGGCCGTCGGCTGGACCGGCGGCGGCGGGTTCCGCTTCTGCCGCCTCGGCGAGGCCGTCTTCGACGCCTACGGCGCGATCAACCCGGAGGTGACCTTCGAGGCGCTGGCCGCCCACGTCTGGTTCTCAGAGACCGGCACGCCCGCCCGACGGGACCGCCGCAAGAGCCCGCTCTTGGGCGTCCACAACGGCACGGCCTATTACCTGCTTTACAACGGCATTCTCGGCGACCGGCGCACCGCAGGCGGCAATGTGCTCAATTCGGCCATCTACGCCTCCTTGCCTCCATTCGACGGTCCCAAGGTGATTTACGGCGAATGGTGCCAGTGGGGCGCGGAGCGGCTCAAGCGCGAACGGGTGGCCTTCAAGCAGACGCCGTATGATGTGCGGGTGAGGTAGCAAGCAACAGGAGGCTCTGAAATGGCGGTTCAATATCATCTCGACAAATTTCCTCCGCGAAAATTGGAGTGGGAGCGCCTGATCCCTCTGATAGGGCCGGCGAACGCCGCTTTGGCGCGGTATGACGGTACGCTCCTGGCCATACCGAATGCCGCCGTGCTGCTTTCGCCGCTGATGACGCAGGAAGCGGTTCTCTCTTCCCGTATCGAGGGCACCCAGGCGACCATGGGTGAGGTCTTGGAGTTCGAGGCCGCGGGAGAAAAAGCCAGCACGCTGAGCGAGCAGAAAAAGGGCGACATCGTTGAAGTCCTCAACTATCGGAAGGCGATGCGTAGAGCCCAAGAGTTGCTGCAAACGTTGCCGCTTTGCCAGCGCGTGGTGTGCGAAGGCCATCAGGTACTTTTGGATGGTGTCCGCGGACAGAACAAAGCCCCCGGCGCGTACCGCAGGATTCCCAACTGGATCGGGCCTCAGGGGTGCCCGATCGAAGAGGCACGCTATGTGCCGATTTCCGCTGAGAAATTGCCGGATGCGATGGGGGAATGGGAGAAGTTTATTCATGCGGACGCGCCTGACAAACTGGTGCAGCTTGCTATCCTGCACGCGGAGTTCGAGGCGCTGCATCCCTTCCTGGACGGAAACGGCCGGTTGGGGCGTATGCTCGTGCCGCTCTTTATGGCCTATAAAGGCTTGCTCAGGGAGCCCATGTTCTATATCAGCGCGTTCTTTGAAAGGAATCGGGAGGAGTACTACGAACGGCTGTTGGCTGTATCGGAGCACGATGCTTGGACCGACTGGATCGCGTTCTTCTTAAAGGCTGTTCGCGAACAGGCTTTGGAGAATCAGAACAAGGCAAATGCGATCGTGGCCCTCTACATGCGCTATAAAGGTCAGTTTTCGGAATTGACCCGTTCCCTCTACAGCATCAATGCGCTGGATTTCATTTTCAAGCAGCCGATTTTCAAGTCGACGGACTTCGTGACCAACTCGGGAATCCCCAGACCTACCGCGATGCGGATATCCAAGTTGTTGCGGGACAAAGGGATATTGTTGAGCTTGCAGGTTGGGAAGGGGCGGCGGGAAGGGGTTTATGCCTGTCGGGAACTCCTGAATATCGCCGAAGGGATGGATGTGCTTTGAATCTCACCTGTTCGATACAAGCGCTTTAGAGTCTCACAAAACTGCTTTTGTGAGACGCAAACGGATTTGAGGTGAACAAGTGAGACGCAAACGCTCCCATAGAAAGAATCAGCCGGTTACAAATTGTAACCGACTGGAAGTCGGCCCTTGCCCCGGTCTCTGCGTTCCCTGTGTTCTCTGCGGCTAATCAAAAGGCATTGTTTTTATGGAACTGAAGGACTTTCAGAAAGAGTCGCTGGCGAATCTCGACGCATTCCTGCGGACCGCGCGCGCGGGGACGCTCGCCGGCGCGTTCGAACAGGTGGCCAAACCCGACCGGCCCGACCTCTTCCGGCCCTACCGCCCGCTTACCGACGCCACGGCCGAGGCGCCGTTCGTCTGCCTGCGGCTGCCGACCGGCGGCGGCAAGACCATCCTCGCGACCCATGCGGTCAAGACCGCCGCCGAAGCCTGGCTGTGCACCGACTCGCCGCTGGTCCTGTGGCTCGTGCCCACCAACATGATCCGCGACCAGACCCTCGACGCGCTGCAGGATGCGCAGCATCCTTACAGGCAGGCGCTGGACGACGCCTACAAGGGCCGTGTGCGCGTGCTCGCCCTGTCGGACTTCGCGCAGTTGCGGCCGCAGGACCTGGTCTCGCGCGCCAACGTCCTCATCGGCACGCTGGCCACGGCGCGCGTGGACAAGACCGAGAGCCGCAGGGTGTACGACCACAACGAAGACCTGGAACCGTTCTTCGCGCGAGGCGTGCCGGACGGGGTTGAACTGGAGCGCGACCCCGAAAGCGGCAAGGTGAAGTTCTCCTTTATTAACCTGCTTTCGCTGGTGCGCCCCCTGGTCATCGTTGACGAGGCCCACAACAACAAGTCTCCGCTCAGCCTGGAGGTCATGAACCGCATCCGGCCCTCGTGCGTGGTCGAGTTCACCGCGACCCCGGCGGCGGAGAGTAACATCCTGCATCACGTCGCCGCCTCCACGCTCCAGAAGGAGCAGATGATCAAGATGCCGATCGAGCTGACCCAGCACGACAACTGGCAGTTGGCGCTCCATGCGGCGGTGCAGGAGCAGGCGCGGCTGAAGGCGTTCGCCGATGCCGAAAAGGAATACCTGCGGCCCATCGTCCTGATTCAGGCCGAGAATAAGGACAAGGATGTCAGCGTCGATGTGGTCCGCGAGTACCTGCTCGCTCAGGAGAATATCCCCGAGGCGCAGATCGCCGTGGCGACCGGCGAACGGCGCGAGTTGGACGAGGTCAACCTGTTCGACCCCGCCTGTCCCGTTCGTTTCGTGATTACGGTCCAAGCGCTCAAGGAGGGGTGGGACTGCTCCTTCGCCTACATTTTCTGCTCGCTGGCGACGGTGCACTCGACCAAAGACGTGGAACAGCTCTTGGGCCGCGTGTTGCGGATGCCCTACGCGCGTTACCGTCAGGCGGAGGAGCTCAACCGGGCTTACGCGCATGTTTCCAGCGCCAGTTGGCCGACGGCGATCGTGCAGCTTCGCGACCGACTGGTCAGCATGGGTTTTGACGAGACCGAGGCCGAGCGCGCGATCCGCGAGCAGATAGCCGCGGAGAGCGAACGCTCTCTGAATCTCGATTATGCGACCGCGACAAGCGGGTTGCCGCTGTTCGAGGCGCGCGTCGTCGTCAAGGAACCTCCCGCGCTGAGCCATCTCGATGCGGTGGAACGCGACTACGTGACGGTGCGCCCGACCGCCGACGGCCACACCGAAATCGTGCTGAGCGCGCAGATCACCGATACGGCTTTGCTCAAGGTGGAGCAGGCGCTAAAGCCCGCCGACCGGGCGAACCTGCGCGAGCAGATGGCGATTCGGCGGCGGCAGGAACGCCGTCGTAACTGCCCGGCAGAAAAAGGCGCGTCCTTCTCTGTGCCGCAGCTTATGATCCGCCTCGACGGCGCGCTCTACCCCGTCGAAGAAGAACTGTATTTGCGCGAAGGTGTCCGGCTGGCCGACTTGCCCGTCGCTCTGGAAGCGGCCGATTTCGAGGCGGACGAGGGCGCGATGCGCTATCTTGTGGGCATCAACGACAACCGCATGTTCATCCGGACTTTGCGGCGCGACGAGGTGGACATGAACGGATTGGTCGCGACGTGGGATGAAACCGAATTCGTCCGGTTCCTTGCGCCGAGGCTTCGGCACAAGCATATCCCTCCGACAGTCTTGAACGAGTATCTTCGCCGTGTCATCACCGACCTCAACGAACGGCGCGGGCTTTCCTTGGGGGCGATTCAGTCAGCCGTCTTCCGGTTGGAGGATGTGCTGAGACGGAAAATCGCGATAAGTATCGAGCAGGCCAAAGCCAAGGGATTCGACATCCTGCTTTTCTCTAAAGAGTCGCAGCCTGAGGTTGGCTACGAGACGCCTTATGTGTTTCCCAAGGCCGATGCCTACACGCCGCCCAGGTACTACAAAGGGAAGTATGACTTCCAGCATCATTTTTACGCTGACGTGGCCGCATTCGACAGCGGCGAGGAAGAAGAGTGCGCGTGGATACTCGATAATCTGCCGCAGGTCGAGCACTGGGTGCGCAACATCGCCAATGACGAACGCTCCTACCGCTTCCCGAAAGCCGGCGGAGATTTCTACCCCGATTTTGTCGCGCTCCTCAAGGACGGCCGGCGTCTGGTGGTGGAGTACAAAGGTGAAGTCTATAAAACCAACGACGACTCCAAGGAAAAGAACATGGTCGCGCAACTGGCGGCAAAGGCTAGCAAAGGCCAGCTTCTCTACGTGATGGCCGTCGCAAATGACGACCTCGGCCGTTCGGTCGAGGCCCAGATCAAAACCGTGTTGAACGGATAATGCCCTAATCCAGGTTTTGGAGGGCCAGAAATAACAGCCCCTGGTATCTTATCGTGTTTGTGTGTTTTGGTAGTTGTTTTTGTAATACTCCCTGCTTTTCACCTAGTTTCAGAGGGTTGCCCGAGAAACGCCCCCGTGGACGGTAAAAACAAAAAACCCCGAAAACATTGGCGTTTTCGAGGTTTTTTACTCTAAAAAGATGGTCGGAGCGGAGGGAGTTGAACCCTCGACCTTTTGGTCCCGAACCAAACGCGCTACCAGGCTGCGCTACGCTCCGAAAAGGGGGCAAAACAGGCGCATAGATTAGCGAATCCACGCCCAATGTCAAAGACAAAGATCGCGCCCCGAAAAAAAATTACACGCGCTCGACGACGATCTCGGGGTCGAGCGATTCGCGCAGGATGCGCTCAATACCCTGTTTGAGCGTCATGGTGGCGTGCGGGCAGCTTCCGCAGGCACCGCGCAAGCGCAGCTTGACTGTCTTGCCCTCAATCGCCACCACGTCCATGTCGCCACCGTCCGCCTGCAGCATGCCGCGAAGTTCTTCCAGTTTGGCCTGAATCTGTTCCGTCATCGTGGGCTCCTTTGCAAATGGTCCGTATGATGCCGGAAACAGGGGGCGGCGTCAAGCCGGGGCTTGCCCCCGCTTCGGGTGTGCGGCTTTCGTTGACACGCTCACACAATTCGGTCACAATAGCGCCAACAATTTGGATAGAACGATGAGCGGTCCTGTACGGTGTTCGCTCCCGGACTGAGACCGCTTGAAAGGACAGTATGCAAAGCCTGATCAACCATTTGAACCAGCTTCAGGAATTGGTCCTGATCCGAGATGAGCATCGGACCACCGGCGACGGCCGCCACATGGAAAGCCTGAACACCTCGATCGACCAGTTGATTGACAAGTTGCCGCCGGACATCAAGTCGCTTTACCAGCGCCTCTACAAAAAAGATCATATCGTGATGGCGCCGATGTATAACGGGTGCTGTGCGATCTGCGGCATGCGCATGCCGATCAGCCAGGTGCAGGCGGTGCGCCTCTGCAAGCAGATCCAGAACTGTCCGAGCTGCGCGCGCATCCTGTTCGAGGAGAGCGACGCGCCGCGCTGGGTCGGCGAGACGCCCAGCCGCACGGAGCCCCGCAAGTCGGGCATCTCGCGTTTCTCGGCCGAGTCGCTGATGGCCCCGGACCTCAAAGGGACTACCGGGGCCGAGGTGATCGCTGAGCTGGCGACGCTGATGGAGCAGAAGAACTTCGTTTCCGGCGCGGACAAGCTGGTCGAATCGGCCTTGGAGCGCGAGGCTGTGTTAAGCACGGCGATGGAGAACGGGCTCGCGTTTCCGCACGTGCGCGGGGTGGAGGGGGGCGGCCTGACGCTCTCGCTCGGCGTGTCGAAGAAGGGCGTGAAGTTCGATGACGCGGGCAACGTGTGCAACATCATTTTCTTCATCACGATCCCCACAGCGGTCAGCGCGTTTTATCTACGGTTGATGTCGGGCCTCACCGAGACGTTCCTGAAGGAGCAGAACCGCGAGGCGATCCTTGCGGCGGAGACGCCTGAGCAGCTCTGGAAAGCGCTGACCAAGGCGACGCGCTACTCGATCAAATAGCGGACAAAGCGGTCCGCCGCGCGGCAAGAGAGAGGGCATATGCGAGAGATCCGGGCCATGGTGGGGGGGGTATTGTGTGCCGTGCTCGTTGTCGCGGCGCATGCGCAACAGGGGGCGCGCGAGGGACGTCGCGGAAGTGCGCGCGCGCCGCGCGAGGCTGGCGCGGGCGATCGGGCCTCTGCGGCCCTGACCGGCGCTATTTCCGCTGAGCAGTCTCCGGACGGTGCGCCTGTGCGGGTGGACGGCGAACGTCCGTCCGCCGAATCAGCCGACTACACGCGCCTGCTCGAGCAGTTTTTGAAGAGCGACGAAGAGCAGTTGGAGGTGATCTTCTACCGCTGTCGGTATATCAGCGCGGAAACCATGCGGCGGTTGTTGGAAAATTTTCTCACGCCGGCCGGCACGGTGGGGCGCAGTGATGAAGATGACATCGTGGTCGTTTCCGACGTGCCGTCGCGCCTGCCTCAGCTTAAGCAGATCTTGGAGCAGGCGGACCACCCGGTGGCGCAGGTGCTGGTCGAGGCGCGTATCGTCGAACTGGAGATCAGCGACGATCTGGTGCGCGACATCCACATGGGCGTCGCAAAGATGGGTGAGTCGGACTCGGTCCGGAACATCTTTCAGAACCTGCTGATTCCCAATTCAGCCGGCGCGGGGGTTGAAGATCTCACGCACACCTTTTCTGCGGGGAAGGGATCAGACGGCCGGCTCTGGTCGTTCGTCGGGCTTGACCAGGTCAAGATCTGGGCGATGATCAATTTCCTGCAGGAGCGGGGGCGCGCGCGCATTCTTTCTTCGCCGAACCTCGTGATCCGGCGGGGCGCCGACGGCAACATCATGACCGGCGAGAAGGTGCCGGTGCTGTCGCGCACGATCACCGGCAGCAGCGAGAGCATTTCGACGCGGTTTGAGAATGTCGGCGTCAAGCTGATCGTCCGGCCGCTGATGATCTCGGGCACGCGCATCCACGTGAAGGTCAACCCCGAGGTGTCGAGTTCGTCACGCACAGTGGACACCGGCGGCTTTGAGACGCCGGTCATCGTGGTGCGCAGCGCCAGCACGGAGCTGGAGGCGAACGACGGCGAGCTGATCACGATCGGCGGACTGATGCGCCAAGAGCAGCGCGAGACCGAGAAGCGCATTCCCTATCTGGCCGACATCCCTTATCTGGGGGTGCTGTTCCAGTACAAGAAAACCAAGGCGTTCACTTCGCAGATCGTGATTTTCATGACGATGCGCCTGGTCGAGCCGGGTGCGTTTGACCGGTTGGGCGACACGCAGGCGGCCGGCGTGACCGAGGACCTGCGCGCGCGCATCCAGGCGATCGAGGAAGAGGTCGCCCGCGACAACCAGGCGATCTGGGACGAGATGAAGAAGTGAGTGCCGCAGGGGGCTCGCCGCGTGCGCGGCAGGTGAAAGAAGGGCAGAAACGATCCGTGTTCTACCGTGTCCAAGTGTATGTGGTGCTGGCGGCAATGGCGCTGTTGTCCGGATGCGCGGAGCGCGCGAAAACGCCGGCCGGCGAGAGCTTGGACCGTTTCTACACGGTGCGTCGCGGCGGCTTCAATGTCGCGTTCCGGCTCGAGGGCCAGCTTGACGCCATCAGCAGCCAGCAGTTGCGGTTTGACGGTAAGCGCGGCCATGGCCAGCTTAAGCTGGTGGAGTTGGTGCCGGACCGCACGACAGTCGTTTCGAATGATGTGATCTTCAAGCTGTCGGACGAATGGTTTGTCGAGCAAGAGAAGGACCTCACCCGCAAGCTGCAACTGGCTGAGGAGGATTACAAGCTGGCGCTGCAGGATCTGGAGATGATCCGGGCCGACAACCTGACCGAGTTGAAGTCGGCGGTGGATGCGTTGCGTGACGCGCAGGAGCAATACGAAAAATATAAAGACGAGGACGCGCCGCGCAAGAAAAAGGATCTGGTTCAGCTCACGCAGGACGCCTCGACCGCCTATGACAGCGCTAAGCGCGGGCTCGACGATGCCAAGAAAGCGTTGACGGATGCGATTTCTCAGGAACCGGAAGCCGTTACGGCCGCCGAAAAAAAAGTGGCTGATGCCGAGAAGGCTCTTTCTGCGGCGGAACAGGCGATGGACAAAGCCTTTTACGAACTGCGCATCTTCAAGCGCTATGAGTATCCGCAACGGATCTCGAAGCTGGAAGAAGCGGTGATGAAGAGCCAGTTGACCGTGCAGCGCACCATCGTGAACAACAATGCCAAAATCAGCAAGAAGCGCATTGAAATCGCTAACCGCGAAACGCTTATTTTGGATTATCGCAATGACCTGCGCGACGTTCAGGCCGACATGGCGAAACTGGTGATCCGCGCGCAGGCCGACGGCATGCTGATCCACGGCGAGAACCGGCGTAACCGCTGGGATACGCCGAAGGAAATCAAGGTCGGCGCCGATGTGAGCATCGGCGAGCCGATCGGCCTCATTCCGGATGTCACCA